>CAYVPM010000487.1:0-3960 GCA_964453475.1 uncultured Saprospiraceae bacterium
AAGTAGACCCACAAAAATTGCCGGAAACCAACCGTGGCGTACTCGGCTTCAATCTTATCTGGCTGTACGAGCGTGCCGCCTTGATGCACGCCCTTTTACAAGAGTTGGAGGCCTTGAAATTGTCGCCCCCGCATGTGGGGCATCGTTTCCCTTTTGCCAATCTGCCTGATGCCCTGCGCTTGTTTCAAACAGGGAAAACGGTTGGGAAAGTGGTGGTGGAGGTGTAGGAAGCCTGTTTAACTTAACGCTTTTGAGTGCTGTCTCCTTACATGGTTGTCAGTCTTTTACGAGTATTATTGCCGAGCAATCATCGATCAACAAGTTGCCATTGCAGGGCCTTTTTGCGCTCAAGTCGTACCATGCTTCTAGCACAAAATAGTCAAGGTCACTGCGTGTCGGCTCCAGGCTGAAAGTGTATTGCCGCCATACTTCATGATCAACTAAATCACTTGTTACGAGCAATTCCTTTTCAAATGTCCTTGAATTCAGGCCCCAAATTCGGAGTAAGGTTGGATTGGCCATAGCCTCCACATTGTCAGAGCCTACAAAGGCCCCATATTCCGAAGACATTGCCAGCCAGGCACTGAAAGTGTACTTGGCTCCCAGCTTCATTTTTTGGGGCAATGGCTGGCCAACCGCTTCTCTGGTACCATTTGCACGCGTCACCATGCCCAGGTATTGGCGTCCGTGGTGCGGCTTTTTTGTAACCGAATATCGGCCCGGCTGTATGTCTGGCGGCGATTGATTTGCTCCTCCCAAATTGTCCCAAAATTCAGGGGCGGGGTGGTACTCGTTAATATTTTGCTCAAAAGATGGGCTCTTGAGCGGTATCTCCCCTTCTTTGGAAGCTGCGGTTTGTGTCCCCCTTGAAGGCGTTGTTATGGCCGAAAAATTCAAAGGCTCGGTAAAGTTCGGTTCGTCCCAATGCAGCATTTTTATTTCAGCGCAATTATCGATCAACAGGTTGCCGAAATATGGGTCTATAACTGTTGAGTTGCCCGTTGAAAAAACAATCTGATCACAGTCAATGTTGCGAGGGTTCAACCAGAGGGTGTACTCGCGCCATTCATCGTGCTCGATGGGCCGGGTTTCAGCCAAAACTTCATTCAACCGGCTTTTTGAATTCACGCCTAATACCCGCAGCGTGGTAATTCCGTTGCAGGTTTTGGTGCCGCGCTGTTTTCCTTTTTTAAAAGAGGGTACAATATACTTGGAAGCATGTGCCAGCCAAATGCTGAATGTGTAAACCGAATCCTTTTCCAGTTGCTGTGACAAGGACTGGCCGATCCCTTCATATTGATCATAAGGCCGCGAACATAAGCCTACGAACGTCTTGCCGTCCTGCGGAAATGCGTTTATTTCATAATCGCCGGGCAACAAGTCTGGGAAACGGTCTTTTTCAGCCGAAAAAGAACCCCAATTGGGGGGCGTCATGTTGATGTTGGGCGCATCAGATTCGAAAGAGGGGTTGCTGAGGGAAATGACCTTTTGGGCGAAAATTGGGCTGGTAAAGATCAGGGCACAGGCAAACAGCATGCAAGGGTAGTTCTGCTTCATTCGACAGGGTTTTAGCGTTGAACGTTTATTGGGAAATTTTGATGATCGCCGAACAATTATCCAGCATCAGATGCCCGTTTTTACCTTCATGCCCTTTGGCATAATACGCCATCAGGTCAATCTCATTGTAATCGGCGTTGTGTGGGGTAAAGGTGAAGGTGTACTTTGTCCAATCAGCAATGCCGATAGGTTGGCTTTCGGCCAGCAATTCTTCAGCCCGGGTTTCGGTATTGTATCCCCATATCTTTAATACTGTAGGCGCTTTAAAATTTAGGACTTCGCCATTGCTGCTTGGGGTAGCCGACATGTATATCCGGGATTTGGCCAGCCATACGCTGAAGGTGTAAGTAGAGTCTTTGCGCATCCAGCCTTTCAGCACCTGACCGATGCCTTCCCAGGTGTTGTTTTCGCGCACCACCATGCCCACGTAAGAAATTCCATCTTGCGCGAGCAAGGTGACGCCCCAAAATCCGGGCTGTATGTCTACGGGTGTACTGTTTTCCACCCCTAAATCAATCCACCCAGTGGGAATTTTCCCTATTTGCGGCGCATCGATCTCAAAATTCGGGTTTTTCAGTTCGATACGATCCTGTGCGGCGAGCGCGCCGGGCTGGAGTAAAAGGGGAAGGGCAAGAAGGGCGAAAGTAGCTTTCATGGCAAGTAGTTTGGTTTAAGCAGCTAAGCCTGGCTCCTTTGCTTGTACCGGAGCCTGGTCGAGCTTTTTCGACACAACAACTAATTCCAGGCCCAAAATATTGCCTACGCCATTTCTTTATCCGACGCAAACACCGCGGCGGCGTACTCTCGGTTCATGCGGGCGATGTTCGATACCGAGATTTCCTTGGGACACTCTGCTTCGCATGCCTGCACGTTGGAGCAGCGGCCAAAACCTTCTGCATCCATTTGCGCCACCATTTTAAGCACCCGTTTTTGGCGCTCAACATGACCTTGCGGGAGTAATGCCAAATGTGAAACTTTGGCCGAGGTGAAGAGCATGGCCGAAGCGTTGGGGCAAGCTGCCACACAGGCGCCGCAGCCGATGCAGGCAGCAGCGTCGAAAGCTTTAGAGGCTTGGTCTTTTTCGATCGGGATGGCGTTGGCATCCTGTGCCTGGCCAGTATTGACGCTCACGTAGCCGCCCGACTGTATGATTCGGTCGAAAGCGGAGCGGTCGACCACCAGGTCGCGAATCACCGGGAAAGCACGGGCACGGAATGGCTCGATCACAATGGTGTCGCCTTCCTTGTAATGGCGCATGTGTACCTGGCAAGTGGTGGTGCCTTTCATGGGGCCATGGGCTTGTCCGTCGATTACAAGGGAGCAGGACCCGCAGATACCTTCGCGGCAATCGTGATCAAAGGCCACCGGTGCTTCGCGATTCGCTACCAGTTGTTCGTTTAGAACGTCAAGCATTTCCAGGAACGACATGTCGGGGTTCACGTCGGGCAGTTCGTATGTGACGAATTCGCCTTTGTATTGGCCGCCTTGCCGCCAGATTTTGAGTGTGAGTTTCATTTCAATAAATTATTTATCGTCCCAACCAAGGGCTTGTTTCAAAAAGCCTGACTATGAAAAACGAACCGATTTTAATTTCGTTCGAGCGCTTAGACCTTCCAGATTTTGAAAACCTGGAAGGTCTTGGCCAAGAAACTCGAAATAAAGTTTGGCGACATTTTCAATTCTGATACTTTTGACACAACCCCGGTAATTGGAAAATGTTATTCAATTTCAATAGGTTCTACTTTATCGGTATTATCTTCATATTTGAAGGTAATGCCGGCATATTCCTCCCAAAAAAGCAGCGGTTATTCGTAACTCCGCTGTGCTACTTTGATCTCCTCATATACCAGCGGCTCCTTGTGCAACGCTGCTTCGGCATCCTCGCCTTTCCATTCCCAGGCGGCTACGTACATGTAATTGGTGTCGTCGCGCTCGGCCTCGCCTTTGTCTGTCTGGTGCTCTTCCCGGAAGTGGCCGCCGCAGCTTTCGTTGCGGTTGAGGGCATCCCGGCACATCAGTTCGCCTAATTCGAGGAAATCGGCAACACGCCATGCTTTCTCCAGTTCCGGGTTAAATTCATTGTTGCTACCCGGTACGAATACATCGCGCCAAAACTCGGCGCGCAGGGCTTGTATTTCACCGATGGCTTCAGTCAAACCCTTCGATGTGCGCGCCATACCACATTTGTCCCACATAATTTTCCCCAGGCGGCGGTGGAAACTTTCGACACTTTGTTTGCCCCCGATATTGATAAGGTGTCCAATTCGATCCTTTACCTGTTTTTCTGCAGCTTCAAATTCCGGGCTATCGGTTGAGACTTTGCCTCGAAGGCGATCGCCGCAGTGCGGTGGCCCAGGGCACGGTGCACCTGCGCAGCCGTCACCCCTTGTTCGGTCGAAGCTG
>CAYVPM010000488.1:0-3949 GCA_964453475.1 uncultured Saprospiraceae bacterium
GCGCTACAAGGGCCTCGGTGAAATGAACGCCGAACAGCTCTGGGAAACAACTATGGATCCACAAACGCGTATCCTGAAAATTGCCACCATCGATGATTTCGCCGAGGCCGACCGCATGTTCGCAATGCTGATGGGCGATGAGGTGCCGCCGCGGCGGGCGTTTATTGAGGCGAATGCGAAGTATGCACGAATTGATGTTTAATTAGCTAATTGCACCAGCGTTTGGGCAATTCAATAAAAAAGCGGGGCTGTCGAGCAAGGTGTTGAAACCTTGACTGACAGCCCCGCTGCTTTTTACTCCTGTTTTTGTTTCAAAGAAATCACAACTATTTAACTATCATGTATTTACGTGAAAATATTTGATTATTTTGGGTGTCCCAGCGTCGGAAACAGGAGTAGATTGGTGGGGGTGGGGAAGTAAATGTAAAATGTAAAACTCTAAATGTAAAATGTAAAAGGGTAAGGAGAAAAAAAGAAGGGTAAAAAAGGAAAAAGGAAAAAAGGATGTAACTTTAGATAGCGGTAATAACGCCAGCACTAAAACCAAACACCATTATGTCCAGAATATTTGACCTTGAAGACCGTCTTATCGATTTTGCAGATATGATCATTGATTTGACAGAACAACTACCAACACAGTCTAAAGCGGCCAATCATTTAGGCGGCCAAATATTAAGATCCGGTACCGCGCCGGCACTTTATTATGGAGAGGCTCAAGCAGCGGAATCAAATGCTGATTTCATCCATAAAACTCGAATAATACTGAAAGAACTCAGAGAAACCAACAACATTTGTAATAAACTCATTCAAAAACGAAATTTCGTCAAGCCTGATTTTATCGCCAAAATTCTTCAGGAAAATAGAGAACTCGTAGCCATTTTTACCGCAAGTATAAGAACAGCCACTCAGAACAAGGGAGGGAAATAAATTGGATCATTTGTATTTTTCCCTTTATTTTTTCTCCTTACCCTTTTACATTTAAAAAACCAGCTTTGAGCGCTGAAAAAGCCCTTAAAATCGCCAAGACCATCTTTTCAGGCTAGGTTGAATATGTCTGGCGAATCGGTATCCAAAACGATTTACACCAGGGCTGAGTAGAAAAAGCTCACCGATTTATTCGGGTTTTGATTTTGGGTGTCCCAGCGTCGAAAACATCAAAAAAAAGCGGGGCTGTCGAGCAAGGTGTTGAAACCTTGGCTGACAGCCCCGCTGCTGTTTTATTATTAACGGCGCAAAGCGCTTATTTCGCTACGACAAATTTCTTCGTCTTCGTGCCTTTTTCCGTCGCAATACGCGCCAGGTAAGTGCCTGCTGCCAATTGCGGCAGTTGGTAGGTCAGCACTTCTTTCGTCAAGCCTTTGCGGTTGTCGATGTTGATCACACGGCCGTTGATGTCGGCGATGGTGATGGTCGCGTCGGTAGATTCTTCGAAAGAAACTTCGAGGTTCAGCACATCAGATATTGGATTTGGGAACAACATCATGGCCGATTCCGGCAATGGCAGATTATCCGTAGAAGTGGACAACTCAAGCACCATGCGGATTACCGGGTTGTAGTCTTCGCCGAAACCGCCGAGGTACCAGGCATCAGTGAACACCATGGAAGAAACGAAAGTGTGGTTTGTTTCATCGCTGTAAGCATGGAAGGCCACATTGCTGGCATCGTTGTAACCGATAACGGCAAAATACCGGGCGCCGGCTTGCAGTGCAACACCACCAGTTCCACCATTGACATCTTCGACAATGACTGCCTGGAGGGAATAATTGGCAGCACCTGTTGGGAAGTCAAAAGATCCAATGGCTTTCAATTCAAGGCTGTTGCTGAGCAGGGCGGCATCGTCAAAATTATCAAAACCAGGGTCGATATCGTCGTTGACTTTGAAAAGATATGCCGTAACGATAACGTCTTCGAGTGGAAAACCTGGGTTGGTTGCCGTTGAAATTTGGAAGCCCAGCGCCTTGTAATTTTCCATGCTGCTTTTACTCATCGAGTACAGATTGCCCACTGCGTAGTCACCGCCGCCACCTGGGCGAAGTGCGCCTGTCGGGCCATTCTCTTTGGAGAAAATAAAATCGGTGACCACAAATTCATCGCCGTCAACATTGTTTGCCGGCACCGCATCAGTGGCATCTGCGCTCACGCTATAACGGATTTCGTAGACGCCAATAGGCAGCTCTGGGGCAAATGTATTGGGCAGTACAATCAGCGAATCCGTATAACCTGCTGGCAGGGATGCAATAGATGCCATATCGGTAAACAACACAGTGCCCGTTGCATTAAGCACTTCGGCCTTCAGCTTTACATTGGTTTGTGCCGCAGTACCTAAATTGGACACCAAACCGCTGAAACCGAAAGTGTCTGTGCCGATTTCTGTTGCCGGAGTGGCAAAGCTGGAAACAGGATAGTAGAATCCGGTAATGGCCAGGTTGTTGGCCGGCGTTGGATTTACGGCTGTGAGTTTTACATCATCGAGCATCCACCAGTATTCGAAACGGCCCGTCCATTGCCATTGCAGCATCACCGCCGGTTTGTTGGCAGCAACTGCCGTGATATCAATGGCAGCTACATGTGGGTTGGCCGACCAGCGGTTGCTGACGCTCAAGCCCGGGATAAAATTGTAAGGTGTCCAGGTCGTTCCACCATCGTTGCTGACCCTAAACAAGACGTTGCCATCTGATGGTACCTCAAAAACACCAATGGCCGATTCAAAAGTAGCAAACACCTGCGTTGCTGCGGAACAATCGATGTTGGCCGTAGTCAGGCGGCTGACGTGGTTGGAAGGGAGTTCGCCGTAGCCATCAGAGTCGAGGACCATAAAACCATTGGCAGCAGATGTGCTGGCAAATTGTGGGCGGTTATAGAGATCGACACATCCGGCGGCTGGGCCGGAGCAGAATTCCCAGATTGCGTTCTGGTTTGAGCCATCAGTGGTGGTCCAGCCGGCAGGAAGAGCGCCGCCGGAAAAATCCTGTGTGTAAAATACCTGTGCTTGCGCCAACTGGGCGATGGCAATCAACGCCAGGGCAAGCAAACTTTTGTACATGATTTTTTTCATCTAGGTATGAATCTGTTTAGAAAGAAAATGAAAATTTAAGAATGTTTGAACTGCAAAGGTAAATGCTGCTGTTTAGCTGGGTATAAAAAAGATAGGAAAAGGCTGTAAATAGCGGAAAAGGGGGGGTAATTCAAGGTTCCGGGTTGTTTATTTGTACGGCAAGTGCGTGTACTCGCATATTCCCGTTCAAATCAAAAACTTGCCATTTTGGTAAATCAGCACTTCATCGGCCCAGATTTCCCCTCCTTGGGTCATATCGGTAATCATATCCCAATGCACCGGCGATTCGTTTTTGCCGCCCGTTTGCAGGTAGCTCTGTCCGATCGCCAGGTGTATCGTTCCGCCGATCTTTTCATCGAACAGGATGTTTTTGGTCATCTGCTGGATGTCGTAGTTGGTGCCGATGGCGGCTTCTCCGAAGCGGCGGGCGCCGGGCAGTGTGAAGATATAATCGAGAAAATCCTGGCCGCGCCGCGCTTCCCATTTTTCAATATAACCGTCTTTCACCCACAATTTTACACCTTCCACTTCATTGCCCTGGTAAATGCAGGGATAAGAGAAATAGACGGCGCCTTGCACGCTGTCTTCCACAGGGCTGGTATATACTTCTCCGGAGGGCATATTGGTTTGGCCGTCGGAATTCATCCAGGTTCGGCCTGCGCAACTGAATGTGAGGTCGGTGCCTTCAGTGATGTAGCGGATGCTGCTGCATTTGTTCAGGTGATCCACAATATGCTGCTGCTTGGCGCGCACCTGCAGCCAGGCGGCTTTGGGGTCGTCGAGCAGGAGCTTGCAGGCGCCGAAATCAATATCCTGGTACGCGCTCAGGCTCATGCCTGCTTCCTGCGCGGAGGCATCGGTAGGCCACTGGCACAAGTTGCGGCGGAGGCGGCG
>CAYVPM010000489.1:0-3944 GCA_964453475.1 uncultured Saprospiraceae bacterium
CGGATAGCATTCCACCAAAAAAGGCCGTGCAACCGGCAACCAATGTGGCGCGGCCTAAACAGGAAGTATTGGCTGCGGAACCAGCAGAGAAGGCTTCCCCCGTTCAGCCGGTTAGGGAAATTTCCAAACCAAAAATAGCAGTAGAGGTCGTGAAAATGAATGTCTTTTACATCGGTGTGGACAATCCGCTGCGGGTGGCAGTAGACGGTGTGCCCAGCAATGAGTTGGTCCTCCGAATTGACAATGGTGGAATAATTACCGGCGCTGATGGAAGTTATAACGTTGTCGTGACAAAACCAGGGGGGGCCACCATTACTGTGCTGCGCAAGGTTGGTGACACGGAGGAACTTATCAGTACTCAACAATATCGGGTGAAGCGGGTTCCGGATCCGGTGCCACGGCTCAATGACAATACCAAGGGGGGCGCCATTTCCAAGGAAGCCTTACTTGAGCGAAAAGGCATAATTGCGCTTTTAGAAAATTTTGATTTCGATGCGGGCTGTAAGGTTGTAAGCTACGAATTGACCGTTATTCCACAAGGTCAAAACCCCATTTCAATGCATAATAGCGGATCAGAATTTACTTCAAATGCACGGGAATTGCTCAGCAGGCTCGCCGGGCTTCAAGACGCTGTTTTCTTCGATGATATAAAAATTCAATGCCCGGGTGATGGCGCACTAAGAAACATTGGCGGCTTGGCGTTCAAGGTATTGCCCAGGGCAGCCGGGAATTAGTTGGAAATAGGCCGTTTGCTAACGGGTGTTTTGTTTCTCACAACGACACGACGACACAACGCGATACCGCCCCGATCGCCTAAAATCAGGTCGTTGTATTATAGTGTCGTCGTGTCGTTGTGAGAAACAAAAGACGCTTTCCGCCTACTTAGCTTCCGTTTTTTTCTTCTTCCGAAAAATATCCCCCAACTCCACATTGAGGAATATGGCGGAGTTTACCCGGACAAAATCCAGTTCGTCGGTGCGGGGGAAAATGCCGCAAATATTCACGCCCAAAACAAAGGGCATGAGCCGCATGGCGCCGGTGATGCCAATTTCCGGTAAAAACAGGGGAGATTTTTCTTCAACGGCCCTGATGGCGTTCAGTTCTGATGCCGGAATGGCGACGGCAACCTTGCCTCGGGTGTATTTGATTTGGGAGAAGCGAAAGCAGATACCGCCTTGGAAAAACGCATCGTTGTAAAGAATGGAGGGCTGGATAAACAAACGTTCCAAATCCATGTCGGCAAATTCCTCACCCTGGAAAGCGTTGAACATATTGCCGCGGCCATAACCAACGATCAGGCTGGCTGTCCCGCGCCGCATGGGCTCGTAAACACCGGCGCCGAATTCATAAAATCGGTATTTAAGCCCTTCAACAGTGTTTTTGAGCACTTCCTTTTCACCAATATCCATATAATTGGCGCAGACCAAAACCCGCTTCAACGGGCTGTAATATCCCTGCAACTCCATTCCCGTAGCGCCGGTATTGCGGCTCCAGCCTATCCCGATTCCGGTATCGTGCCGCTTCGTGGCGGCGGGCATCTGAACGCTGTTGGGTGTGTAATAGTAATGCTGTGACAGGGCTGCAACAGCGGGCAGCAGTCCTATAAAAATGAGCCAATATTGGAGGAATCTGCGCATGGTTTTTACTGTGATTAAAGTGATTTTGAATGATTTGAGTGACCTCCTACGCCCTGAAAAAGGGCTTCGGCGGGTAAAAAACAAATGCTTGATTTAAAATGATTGTAGCATTTCGTCATTCATAACTACTTTTCGTTGACTACAACAATTAAAAAGGCTGCCGCACAACATGGTTTCAATAACCTGCACGACAGCCTTTTTGCCCTAAATTCTTGTGTTTAGTACTTGAACGGATTCGAGAACACCTGGTTCGCGACGAGTTTATCATCCGTAAGTGTATTCAGGAAAGCAATAAGGTCTTGCTTGTCCGTTTGTGTGAAGGGCATTGTCTTAGGTTGTCCATTTGAGGTTTTCAGGTATGCATGCAAATTGGGATGGCTTTTAATCCCGCTGGCGTAGTGGTCAACCACTTCTTCCAGTGTTTTGAAGCGTCCGTCGTGCATGTAGGGTGCAGAGAGCGCGACATTGCGCAGGGTGGGCACTTTAAAGGCGCCATTTTGATTGGAAACGCCAGAAATAGCGCCAACACCCTGGTCGCCGGAAGTGTCGAGATCGAGCCCGTTGTTCGCATAATTCAGCACAGGGCGGCCCATATTGCCGGAATGGCAGGATGCGCAATTGGTATTATACAGTGTTTTGCCCCTGTTTTCTGAAGCCGTAAACCCGCTTGTGGTAAAGTCTTGATTATAAACATAGGCATTATTCATGTAAGACGCATAGGCATTGTTTGCGGCTTTGTCGAATTTGCTGTTAAAAGAGCCCATAGCATTCACGAAGTTGGCAATGGCTTCCAATACCAGATCCTGGGTCACGTTGGTAGAGCCAAAAGCTTTTTTGAACAGCGGGGCATAATAAGGTTGAGTAGCAACAATATCTGCCACATCGTGCAGATTCATGTCCATTTCCTTGGGATTGGTCAGCGAGCCGGTGCTTTGCTCTGCCACTGTTTCAGCGCGGTTGTCCCAGAAAAAACGGATGGCAGAAGGGCCATTCAGGTCGGTGCCATAGTAAGCGGAAAAGCTGGCCACAGAGGAAAGCGCAAAAGAGTTGCGGTCGGTGGAACGGTCGCTGACACCGCGGCTGAAAGCAACATCGTCACCAAAGCCAAGCTCTTGTTTGTGGCAGCTGGCGCAAGAGATGGTGCCGTCTTTTGACAGTTTTTTGTCGTAAAACAGAACACGGCCCAACGTTGCCTTGTCGTCTTCTACCGGGCGGGGAAACAAGCCGGTATTTGTCAGGTGTTGTGGCAACTTTAAGATGTAATCATCAGGCTGCTCAAGCGGCAGGTTTAAGTGTTCGCTGATAACTTTGGCATCGGCTTCGTTGTAATAGTAATAAGTGAAGTCGGCTTTTTTATCGCAAGCTACGGCAAGCAGGATAAAGGCGAAAAGAGGGGACAGTGAAATGATTTTTTTCATGGCCTAAGTTAATTGAAAGGGTGAGTAGTAGGGTGTGTGTTTGAGTAAATGATTTTTCTAAAAAACCACCGAAAGATAGCATTGGTTTCCAAACAAAAAAGCCTTCTCGTATTTTTTTACGATAGATTTAACATGAAGACGCGTAAAAAAGGCAATAGGTTGGCTATGGATGTAAAATTGTCAAAAAGAAATTTTAGTGATTTTTAAGAACGATTTCCGCGTATTATAGTCAACGCAGAGTGGTTTTGGAGAAAATGAGTTTACAATCATTTAGAAATCGAGTTTTTGTATCACTCAAATCATACAAATCACTTTAATCAGAGTATAAACGCTCCCCAAAAAAGATGAGCCATCCCAAACAACCGGGATGACTCATTTTTTTTGGATCACACATTAAGAATGTCAAGTATGATCACCTGTGTAGGCGGAGTAAAGTTTTGAGCCATAAGCGATACGGGAAATTTAAGTGAATGAAGACGGATTAAGTACTAAACCGGCTTTGGCTCGCGACAAATATCTAAATTAACATATTCACTTCCAACATTATGCTTAAGAAAATTTTGCATTATTTTTTCATATTACCATTAACCATTCACATCCCTCCATACACTGGCAAAAAAGCTCCGTTTCCTCATTTTTAATTTTTTTCCCAAAAAACTGAAATTCGGATATTTGAGTAGATTTGTTGCTGCAAATGCTTTTTTCAATCCAAACGATGTTCTGCTAGTACGTATGTTAAAAATTTTTCGCTCGGCCTTTTTTCTCCTGATTTTTTTGGCAATATGGTCTGATGCCAAGGCTCAATGCAATATAACTGTAAATGCCGGCGACGACATTTACCTCTGTGCCCCGCCATCGCCCACCCAGCTCGACGGCAGCATTTCCGGCG
>CAYVPM010000490.1:0-3942 GCA_964453475.1 uncultured Saprospiraceae bacterium
GGATGATTTTTTGATTGGGGATGATTTTTTGATTGGGGATGATTTTTTGATTGGGTATGATTGATTTAACCGATTTGAATCGGTTACAAACGGCGTAATGCTCAAAACCTGGCGGCGTGAGGTTTATTAGGCGGCGAAGGTAGGCATTCATAGGCCCCCGATTACAAACGCTTTTCTGACTTTGGTTTTTCACCTTATCTTGCGAGATGAAAAAATTGCTGCTAACCCTCCTCTTTCTGGGCATTTTCTACCACAGCAACGCCCAGCGCAACGTCATTTTGCTCATTGCCGACGACCTTGGCATGGACTACCTGGGATTTTATGAAAACCACCAGGACACCGCCCCGATGCCCAATGTGCGCAAGTTGCTTGCCAAAGGGGTGCGCTTCACCAATGCCTGGGCGACCCCGCTTTGTTCATCGACCCGCGCCGGCATGTTGACCGGGCGCTACAGCTTCAGGACGGGTGTGGGCGCAGTCGTTGGCGCTGGCGGTGGCGCTTTGAATGTCAATGAAATGAGCATCCCAAAGATGCTGAAAATATTCAAGCCCAACGGTATCGCCACGGCAAACATAGGCAAATGGCATTTGCAATCACCCACCCCAATGTCCAATCTAAACAACCCTAATATCATGGGCTACGACCATTTTTCAGGTGCTTTTATCGGGCAGCTGAACAATTATTACAGCTGGGCAAAAGTCACCAACGGGGTTTCCGGCAATGTCACCACCTATGCCACCACAGAGACAATAAATGATGCCATAAACTGGATCGGAAGCCAAAATGGCAAGCCCTTTTTTCTGTGGCTGGCCTTCAACGCGCCCCATTCGCCATTCCACCTTCCTCCCGCGAACTTACATTCATACAACACCTTGAGCGGCACCCAGCAAGACATCAACATGAACCCCAAAGCCTATTTCAAGGCATCAGTGGAAGCGCTGGACACAGAAATCGGGCGCCTGTTCGACTATCTGGAAGCCAACAACCAATTAGACAGCACCGATTTTGTTTTTATGGGCGACAACGGGAATGCCCGGCAAACCGCTCAAATTGCCAATTTGGACCGCGCCAAAGGCACCATTTACGAGTACGGGGTGCATGTGCCTTTTATAATTGCCGGTCCATCGGTGACCAATCCGGGGAGGGTCAGCGATGCGTTGGTACAGACCGCCGATCTGTTTGCCACAACGGTAGAATTGTTCGGCTTTGAGGACTGGAAAGCGCAGATTGCAGCAGATAAGCCCGTGGACAGCAAGAGCATATTGCCCATCCTACACGACCAGTCAACGAGTATCCGCCCCTGGTCGTTCACGGAGCTTTTTACCACGGTTCCGGGCAATGTCGACGGCAAAACCATGCGCAACCAAAAGTACAAACTGATGCAGTTTGACGTGGACGGGCATCAGGAATTTTACAACCTGGAACAAGACCCCGGGGAGCTGACAAACCTGCTGGATGGCAGTCTGAGCGCCGTTGAACAGGTCAATTACAGCTACCTCTGCCACCAGATGGCAGAATTGCTGGGCAACCCTTCTTATTGCAATCCTGCTGTCGCAGTGTCCGAAATACCGGGAAAGGAAGAAGGGGTATCCGTTTTTCCCAATCCTTTTTCGGCCAATATCCAGGTACTCCCTTCCGACCCCATGGCGCGCTACGAGCTTTTCAACCAATTCGGGCAGCGGGTATTTTCGGGGACAGGGATTGAACGGCAGGATTTTTCAAAACTGCCTTCCGGGATTTATTTTTTGAAGGTTGTTGGGGGGGAGACGGTTTTTTTGAGGGTGGTTAAGGGGTAGGTTTTAGGCACAAAGCTAACTGACAGATCAGCGCAACAGTGTCCTTCACCCCGGCTAGCGGTACAATTCTAAAGGAGAGAACATGAGTTTGCCGGCATAGCCGGCGCGGATAGTATGCCACAAAGCAAAAGCCTTGCGCCAGCTCGTGCGCGTGCTTGGGGTGGTGTAGAGAGAACCTCGCACAAGCGGAGAAAGATTGCGTCAAATGCTCAATTTTAATGTGGACAACCTTTTCTCTAATCGTAAATTTCGTAATCATTTCGAACACGGAATCAAGAATAAATTATAAAATAAAGAGGAAAATATTATGAAGCCTTCAATTAAAACTGAACTCATTCATAACATTGTAAAACTTGAGGGACTGATTAATAGCCCTCAGAATATGAATGAATTAGAGTGGTGTTTTTATAAAATATTGTCAACTTTATTTTCTAATGATGGATATCAATCCATTATCAATCCTCGAATTGACAAAGAAAATATAGGTATTGATTTCCTTTGTAATAAAGAAAAATCTACTGAGAAAATTGGCATTTCAATTAAGCGAAATGCCAGCAAAGTAGATGTTGATCAAATACGATATCTAATATCAATAGCATATGGTTTTCCTTACAACCGAGTTTTTATGATTTGTGCCGGTGGTTATACACCTGATTGTTATAAGCTTATTAATATGGTTGAGCCAGCTTCCATTGATTTGTTGGATTTAAACGATATTAAAAATTGGGTTTCAAGGATCGAAACAGAATCAGACTTAGCAAATTCAGATTACGTAAAGATAATTAAACTTGTTAGTAAAGCATTTATCGAAAAAATTGCCGAGAATCCACAATTCCTTGACAACATAGAATGGCGCGAGATGGAAAAAACATTGTCAGAAATATTTGAGGGCTTAGCGTTCAAAGTTAAACTTACCCCCTCTAGCAAAGATGGTGGCAAGGATTTAATCCTAGAGATGGTAAAAGGTGGTTCTTCGATTTCGTATATTGTTGAAGTTAAGCACTGGAGATCAGGTCAGAAAGTCGGACAAAATAATGTTAAAGAATTTGTTAACGTAATTTGTAATGAAAAAAGAGAAAAAGGTTTATTTCTATCCACTTATGGCTTCACTGAAAATGCATTTGAAGGCTTAACCGAATTGGAAAGAACAAAAATCAGGTTTGGCGATCAAGAAAAAATAGTCTCCCTATGCAAAACATACCTTAAAGTCAAGTCAGGAATTTGGACACCACTTAATGATATACAAGAAGTACTATTTGAACAAACAATCTAATAATGTGGTCAATAAAGTGCAAGCGGTAATCGTAAGGGATTATTCTTTTTTCAACACCATAAAATCAGGTAGCGCAAAATCAGCATCTTCAAGCTTTTGCCGCGTTATTGATGTTGCCTTAGCCACTACTTTGAAATTTTGATATTCTATATCATAGCCTAAAACTACGGCGCTCATCAATCTCCTCACTTGAGCATATTTGGTGTTTGGGAACTCGCACATATCCACAGTAAGCGGATAACCAGGCGCAAAATAATATTTTATGGTACTCCTATCATTCCTGAGAAGCATGGTGTTACAAGGAATGCCTAAAATGGTGTCAGTACCTTCAAATCGTTGAAATTCAAACTTTTCATTTACAATATTTTCATAATTATCCATCCTTAAGGTGTCATCTGCCAACTGGTGCTTGAAGTAAAGAGTTTTTTCATCCGGCCGGTAAAGCTGAAACGCCATGTACCTGGAGTTACTGATTTCTTTGGAGAAACATGCTTTGAAAAAGGCTTGCGTAGTAGTACCCAATTCCTGCTCCAATACTTCAACAGGGTAGGACGGTTTTTTTGAGGTATATTCCAATTTATATTGAATGCTGCCTTCAAAATCCTGAGCCCAACTCCAAATAGGCACCATAAAGCCGAAAAACAACAACCTACTTGCCTTTAATATTCCTGATTTCTTACCCATGCTAATTGAAAAAATACCCGTGTTTAGAAATAAAATATCCCGTCAGTCCCACACAAATCAAAGGGATTAAAATTTTGAGCCCTTCCCATAATTAGCGCCCCACTTCCAAACAAAAAAAGAGCCACAACCTCACGATCGGAACTCCTTCAAATTCAAGAGCGGAAAACGAGACTCGAACTCGCGACCCTC
>CAYVPM010000491.1:0-3941 GCA_964453475.1 uncultured Saprospiraceae bacterium
TACAAGCTCATAGAAGATTATCTGAACAACCGCTTGCCGGAAGAGCGCAGGCGGGAGCTGGAGGAGCGCATGGAAAAAGATGAGGAGTTCCGCAAAGAAGTGCAATTGCATCGGGCAATGCAGGAAGAATTTAGTGATGCGCGCGGCTGGAATCTCTATGCTTCTCTCCAGGAAATCATGAAAGAAGACGAAGCGCCGGGACTTGTGGAGCATCCGGACGATAGCAAGAAGAAAAGCAGGAATTGGCTGTGGGTGATCGTTTTGTGTGTTGGTGGTGGTATGCTTTTTTGGTATTTCAGCAGCATCTTCGAACCGCGGCCGTCCTACCCTCCTGGGCAAGGTCCGTCCATTGACGCAACAGATAGCCTGACCAAGGGCAATGACCCAGTTAAGGAAAAAGCGGAGGACAAGGTTGAACCCAAAACTGATCCTCGCCCCAAAAAAGACTCAAATGAAAAGGATCAAATGGCAAGCATCGATCCCAAAAACTTTGAACCGAACCGGACGATGGAAACCTATATCAGAAGCGCTGGCACCCTCAGTGCAGGCGGGATGAGCGTTCGAATGGACCCGGCCAAACAGCCTGTCAGCTTTTTCCCAAACAAAGACGGTTCCTCACCCTTGCTATTTAGCGGAGGATTTTATGGTTTGCGCCCAGGATCGGACACAAGGTTTGTTTTCAATGTATTCGACAATAAAAACACCCTGGATCCTAAGGAAAGCATTCCCCTCGCGGTCAATGCAGGTTCATCCGGCACTGCTGAATTCATTGTAGATCAGAGATTAAAACTAATACCAGGCCTGTATTATTACCAGATTGAACATGAATCGTCAGGAGCTGTGTTGGTAACAGGCAAGTTCTTCGTCGGTTCTATGAATTGAAAAACCGCCCCCCAGGATTGGCCATCCCAACAGGCTGATTGTTTCAAAAAATCTCTCCATTATGAAAAATAAACTCCTTTTTATTGCCGCTCTAAGCCTTCCATACTTTTGTTTTTCCCAGGCATCCGACTCCCTGTCATTGCCTAAAAAAAAAGTGGACAGCCTCATAACCGTTTCACGTTTCATGACCGATGCGAAGTTATTTGAACCAGCAATGGCCGCAAATAACGAGGCAGAAAAAATAGCCATTCAATGCTGCGGCAAGCAATCCGCGCTATACGGGAAATGCTGCCAAAATTTAGGGCGCATATTCTGTGTCAAGGGGGAGTTTTCAGAAGCAGAAAACTGGCTCCTCAAAGCTAAGGGTATTTATGAAAATGTGTTTGACAGCCTTACGGTCGACTATGGCATCGTGCTCAACAACCTCGCAGATACAGAGCGGCAATTGGGTAAATACGAAGCAGCAGAGATCTATTTCCAGCAAGCGTTTGATGTTTGGAAGCAAGTGGCGGATGTTGACAGACAATACTATGCCATGAACACTTTCAACTATGCTACTTTACAAAAGGAGCTGGGGAATTTTGATATTGCAGCTTCCTTGGTGCTTGAAGCAAAAGGGATTTGGACACAAACCAAAAATGGGAAGGAGACAGTTTATACCATCCTCAGTCTGAACAACTTAGGCGCCATTTACTACTCCAAGGGTGATTATGAAAATGCCGAGCGCTATTACCTGGAAGCCAAGCATAAGCTAAAGGGGCTGCCGTTGAAGCCCAACCTCCAATATGCCGGCTGCCTTAACAACATGGGGGTCATGTACCGTGAAATCGGTCAATATGATAAGGCAGAGGCAATGTACAAGGAAGCGCTGAGTATCTGGGAAAAGGCGCCGAGTCAGTATTTTCGCGACTATGGCGCCTGCCTCAACGGCCTCGCAACGACACTTTTCTCTAAAGACCAATATGATGCAGCCGAAAAAAAATACCTGGAGGCCTTGGCGATACTGGAAAAAAAGCAGGGAAAGGAACATCCCGATTTTATATCTTGTATGAGCAATTTGGCAGCGTTGTATTCCGAAATAGGCAACAGTTCCAAAGCCGACTCCCTTGGCAATGAAGCCATAAGGTTACTGGAAAAAGCCCCAATCAAAAATGAGGTTTTGTACGCAACATGTTTGAACAACCAAGCCAAACGTTTTTATGAAAGAGGAGAATATAAAAGCGCAGAACGCTTGTTTTTAATGGCCAAAGCCTTGCGCGAGCAAGTCCTGGGCAAAGAACACATCGACTATCGTGCCAGCCTGAACAATTTGGGAGAACTGTATAGGGCAATGGGTCAAATGGACAAGGCCTCAACTGAGCTTGTCGAACTTTCGCTGCTGAACCAAAATCAGATCAGCAAGGCCGCTTTGCACCTCTCCGAGCGCGAACTCGACAACTATATGGCCATATTCGAATTAAATCAGGATATTATGCTCAGCGTCGCAGCAGCTGGCCGTGGAAAGGCAATAATTGGCGCCTGTTACAATAACGCATTGTTTTACAAAGGTTTTTTGCTCAATACCGCGAGGCAGCTAACGCGGCTGGTTTCGAGGGACTCCGTTTCAATGGAAAAATTTGCCAGGCTTAAAGGCTACCGCTACCTTCAAAATTCCCTGTTGTCCGTACCCAAATTACAACGCGACTCCTCGGCAATAGCCAATTTGGAAGAGCTTGCCAACGCGCTTGAAAGAGAGCTTTTACAGAAGGTTGCAGGCTATAAAGAAGCCCGTCAAATGATCACCTGGGAAGCGGTGCAACAAAACCTGAAATCGGGTGAAATGGCAATTGAATTTATCCAGTATAATGTCAATCCGAAGTTTGTCGATACGCCACATTATGCCGCGCTGTTGCTCAGACCAGGCGACAAAGAACCCCAGTTTGTTCCTTTGTGCCAGGAAAATGAAATCGCGGAACTGATAGAGGGTATTTCAAGTAAGGCCAAAAGAAGGATCAGCAAGCTGTATTTGTGCTCAGAGGAAAAGAATTTATTCAAATTGATCTGGAAGCCCCTTTTGCCTTTCCTGACAAACGTAAAAACGGTTTACTGCGCCCCCATCGGATTGCTGCACCGGATAAACCTGGGCGCGATCGCTATTGACGCTGAAACCTGCTTCAATGAAAAATACACATTGGTAAATGCCAGCAGTACACGGATGTTGGTGGTGCCGGACAACACGATCCGTTCAGGGAGGGATGCAGCTTTGTTCGGCGGTATCCGCTATGAAACTGATTCTTCAGCTGTTGCAAAAGCCAACGAGCATGTGCCAAAAAACAACTCGTTTAAGAATTTCCCCCCCGACTTGAGTACACTTGTCAGGGGGGATAGTCTGGATTACGTTCCCGAAACTTTAAAAGAAGTGTTGGCCCTTCAGCAGTTACTACAATCAGCTGGATGGATTGTCGCCCTCGATACCGGCTACGATGCAACAGAAGAGCGGTTCCGGCTTATTGGACAAGGTGAAAGATCGCCCCGTATCCTAAACATCGCCACGCATGGGTTCTTTTGCCCCGACCACAAAGAAACCGGCGGGGAGCAACTGAACCCTAGCAGCCTTGAGCACAGATTTCAAAAAACAGGACTTCCTATGATCCGCTCCGGCCTGATGCTGGCAGGCTCAAAAGAAAGCTGGGAAAACAACAAGCAGTCGACAAATCAGGCCGATGGCATACTCGCAGCTCTCGAAATCAGCCAAATGGATTTATCCAACACTGAACTGGTCGCCCTCTCGGCTTGTGAAACCGGCCTGGGAGAGATCAATGGAAACGAAGGTGTTTACGGGCTGCAAAGAGCATTCAAAATTGCCGGGGCAAAATACCTGCTAGTGAGCCTATGGGAAGTACAGGACAACACTACAAACGCCTTTTTTCAGGAATTTTACCGCCAATGGATAACCGGGAGCCAGTCAATTCCCGAAGCGTTCAAAAAGGCGCAGACAACCCTGAAAATAGCACATCCAGATTCCCCGTATTTGTGGGCCGGGTTTCTTCTGGTGCATTGACCTATGCCCGTGCCTCCGA
>CAYVPM010000492.1:0-3935 GCA_964453475.1 uncultured Saprospiraceae bacterium
CAGACGTAAGCATTTGGCGCCGAGCAATGCAGGCGGACCGAAGAACATGTCAGGTCAGCTGTATAGATATCGCCAGCGGCGGGAGCTGTACAATTAGTGCTTTGGGTGCATTGAATGTTGAGGCTGTAATTGCTGACAGCGCCGTTCCAGCCGTCCACGATCAGATAATAGGTTCCTGGAGATAGGTTTATTGAAATCTGCTCTGCAGTCGTATTGCCGTATTGGCTGGAGGCCAAGCCGTTTGTGTTGCCACAAGTGGAAAGCAGGAACAGGTCCAGATCCTGGGTCTGGGGCGCCATTGTAATATTGACCAGGGCAGGGAAAACGATGGTTAACTTATGAACAGCTTCAGGGCCTGTCATATTGGTGGAATTGGCAAAGGAGTAGCCTGAATAGACATAACTCCCTGTATTGTTGGAGCCAACATAATTTTCGGCACAGCCGATTTGGTTGGGATTGGCGCATGTATTTCCACCCGAATTGGTGGCAAAACTCTGGCTCGCAGAATAGGCCGTCCAACTGCCGTTGCAAAAAACACGACATTGGAATTGATAGTTCGAGTAAGAAAGCAAGCCGGTCAGGTATGTGAAATTCTGGCTTGAGGATGTGCCGATCGTCCAGGTTCCCGAGCCTGTTTGGCGGTACTGGAACTGATACAATGATGCCCCGGAAATGCTGTTGCAGTTCAGACGGGCACTGCTCAAGGTAATGCTGTTGGCAAACAATTGGCTGCTTGAAGGGGTCTGGCATGTTTGGCTTGAGGCTGTACAAACAAATAAGACAAATAGGAAGATTGTTGTGGTAAATTGACGGATGTTGGGCATGGTTTTAGTTTTTAGATAGCAATAAATTGGTTAATTTGTTTAAATGAAAACTTGCCGGCTCATTTTTCAGAACATACTCAGCGCCTCCGCTGGTCAGAATAGGATTTATGCAACAAAATCACGCGCTGGGAATCAATTTGACAAAACCCCTTTTAAGATTTTAGGTGAAGCCCCCCTAAAGTCAACTTTAACTTTGCCAGATTCGGCGCCATTGGGCTTGTTTGGAATAACTTTGACGCTTTGTCCATTATATTCAATGATGATAGGGCACTTCCTTGAGCCGGTACAATACCAATCGACTGAACAAGGAGAACTGCACTTTGCTGTGCGGTATTCGCCCGTTTTGGTATCCACGATTTTAATAGAAGCGCCTGACGGAATTGTTTGCACCGTTACCTCCCAACCATTCCATGTTTCGCTTGAATTTATTGGAGGCTGCTGTGATTTAGGATGATAGGTAACCCCTTTTGCGTAACAATTATCACATTTAATATGAACTATACCAGTTCCACTGCAATTAGAACATTTATAGTACTTTCCATCTATAATACTCTTACTGCTACCATTTCCATTACAAGAACTACATTTATAATTTGCTGGGTCAACACCAGTGCCACTACACTTGGCACATTTTCTTGTTTCAACCAGAGATGTTTCATAGGAATAGGCGATCTTGTCTTCGTTTTGAACCTCGTTCATTTCACATTGAAAGTACCACACGAATTTTTCTAATTTTGTGACATAACCGCCTTTATCATATTCGGTCGGGACACCACTGAGATTGAGCATTATTTCTTTAGATGCGTATAGTTGGTTTAGCGGTGGCCCATCAATAATATATTCTTTCGGACCGACAGACGATACAAGCCCTTTTTCCCAAGTCCTTTCATATTGCTCCGGCAAATCCCAATACGTACCGTCCATAAACAATGAAAATGTAATTTTATTCAAACTCAGCGGAACATCCTCATTAGAGTTGCTCACTCTTAGTTTAAAACGAATCTTTTCTGGCGAGACAGCATAATATGGGATTTTTTCAACTTCAAACACATCATATCCGGGTTTGGTAATATCAGCAAATGTGACTGTTCTGTTTTGTTTTACATGTCTGGATGCTTCAAACGGTATCACTGATACGCTAATAGTAGTGCTCCCTTTTTTTTGCTCTTGGAGCGTTTTACCAGTGGGTTTTATGATTGGCAATTGGTATGATAAAGGAATGCTTTTGTCCACTTTTTTTGTGTCGCGATAAGTGTTTTCCTCTTTTGAAATTTTTTTGATAGAGGTGGAAGCCCAGAAAAAAAACGCGAACAGGAGTAAGCATGAAATGCTTGAAAAAACCTTTTTGTATGACATAGAAATAGAATTTAACGATGAGTTTTCAGATTTACAAAGAAAAATATCAAAACCGCTCCTGTGTAAAACACCAAATCAGCCCAGTCAAAAGTGCCGGGAATGACATCGAGAGCTTGAAGCATTTCTGACATATAGCTCAATGCGATTACGAACAATAACCAACCAACCAAAATCTTTGGGGGGCTATGTTGCCAAATTATAGATAGCGCGTATATCAAAGCGTAAAGCCAAAGCCCATCTGGTAGATTATACAGAAGCCAATTGGGGCCTTTCGTTTGGAGCAGCGGGAGAAAGCGGTGTTCAGGGTCAATGATGTCCAATCCACGAAAAAGCAGATAGATGACTCCTCCTAAAAACATAGGCAAGATAACGTGTACAATAGTTTCGACCCATTTTGAGGCAATTGCGAATATCATATTAACCTTCAGCTTCCACAAACGTCGTTGTGTTCGTTAATTTTGTCAAATAATAGATTGATTTTTTCCCCAACTTTTTTTTGTTTTCTGGAACTTTTTTTTCATTATCTATTTATATATTGTGCTATTATTAGAAAATAATAATCCATTTTGCATATTTATTGATCTTAAAAAACCGTACTTTTCCCCCAGAAAAAAATCACAAAAACATGCAAAATTCCAAATTCTACGCACTCTTCTCCGCCTGCACACCCGACGAGATCAAGGGTTACCATAAATTTCTCCGACACAATTATCCAAACAGAAATGACGCCCTGCTTATGTTGTCATATCTGCGCAAGGTTCATGGCACAAGCGATGCGGCAAGCAAGCTGGATATGGAATTTTTCTACCAAAAAACATACGAGAAGCCGCTGGGCGACCAACGCAAGTCCGTGTCGAATACCTTGTCCGAACTGCTCCAACTCCTGAAGCACTATCTCTTGTCCGAAAGGATAAAAGCAGATGTGCCGGAAAGCCGCTCCCTTTGGCTTGCAATCCTCAAGGAAAAAGGCCTGGAAGGAGAATTTTCGAAAGAGGCACTTAGGTACATCAAAGAGAATGAATCGGCGCCCAAAAAAAGCCTGACCGATTACCTCAACCTGATGATACTGCAACACCAATACTACTACAATTTCAACAACGAATCCGAATTGGACGGGTTTGACCAGATAAAAAAATCGGCAACAGCCCTGGAAATGTACAGCCAGGTCATCAAATGCAGGATGTACTGCGAGTTAACCCACCTCGCTGAATTCCTGCCATCAGATTCCGGGGTTGGAGACTTTATCGAGAAACTGAAGCTGCAACCGGTTAAAACGACATCCAAACATCCGATCCTGTACCTGTACAATGAGTTGAGCATCTTGTTAAAAAATAACGACTACGCTCAATTTGACCGGCTGTCAGAATTGATCGGAAAGTTCGCCCCCCGTGTCAGCACCAAGGAACTGGATGAATTGCTGCTCTTTATGAACAATTTTTTGTCGGTGTTGAACAGGGCAGGTCAAAGCATGGAAAACATGGAGCGCGCACACAAATTGAACAAATTGGCCCTGAAGTTCGAAACATACCAGTTAAACGGCGAAATGCGTATCGCACACTTCCTGAATATCGTCACAATAGCCTGCAAGGTGAAGGATTATCCCTGGGCCTTAAATTTCGCCAACAAAACCCAGCCACTGCTGCCCGTGGCGCAAGGCAGCGATGCTGTTAAATTGTCGAAAGCCATCATCCAATTTGAAAAACAGGATTACAAAGGCACCCTAAAATGGATGGGAAAAGCACTTTCCAAGGATGT
>CAYVPM010000493.1:0-3934 GCA_964453475.1 uncultured Saprospiraceae bacterium
CTTAAAGGGGAATTGAAAAACGTCGGTTATGAGAAACACGCCATCTTCGGTATGGAAATACCCACTTCCTGCCCGAATGTACCGGCCGAACTGCTCAACCCGCGCAATACCTGGAAAAATGTCGCAGATTATGACAAGAGCGCCAAATCCCTGGCCAAAGAGTTCGTGACCAATTTTGAGAAATACGCCGATCAGGTGAAGGCGGAGGTATTGGCTGTGGCGCCGAAAGTGTAGCGTTTCTTTTCAGCACCAATCCCGAGTGTTTTCCCGTTTTGCACCAAAAGCACTTGGCAAACGGCTGTAGGGCCGTTGAGGCAATAGCCATTGTTTTATTCAGGCTTCGTGTGTTCAGGGGGCTAGGTTTTTTTGTGCCTGCGCTCGTGAACGCTACATTTTTGGCGCCATTAAACCCAAGGCAGGTGATCCAGTCCAACGCCTGCTCAGCTGACCCCACTGTCACCTCGTCAAATTATCACATTAAAATCGATGCTTAAAAAAATCCTCCTCGCCGCCCTGCTGTTTTCGGGTTACACCGCTGCCAAAGCACAAGTAAACTGGGCCACCGACATTGCCCCGATTCTGTATAAAAACTGTGCTAAATGCCACCGCGACGGCGGGCTGGGCCATTTTTCTCTGATTGGTTACGACAACGCTTTTAGCAACCGCTATGCGATACAAGAGGCAACAGGTTCCCGGAGGATGCCACCCTGGAAACCAGATCCAACTTACCGCCGCTACACCCACGAGAACCGCCTGAATGACAGCGAAATACAGCGCATAAGCGATTGGGTCGATGGTGGTGCGTTGCCAGGCGATATTTTACAGGCGCCGCCTGCGCCGGTGTTTAGCGATGACTCAGAAGTTGGCATGCCCGACCGTGTGCTGTTGACGCCCCATTATACCGTCACGGCTGCCGACGATGAGTACCGCTGTTTCGTCATACCCAATGGTCTCAACCAGCTGAAATACCTGCGTGGGCTGGAAGCCATGCCCGGCAACCACGAAGTGGTGCACCATATCCTGGTGTACGAAGACACGACGGGGCAGGCAAAGATATTGGACGCTCAAACGCCCAATGTTCCGGGGTATGTAAACTTCGGCGGCCCTGGTGTAAACGGGGCTCGCCTGGTGGGCGCCTGGGTGCCTGGTTCGCGGACCACGCTCAGCCCGCCATCGATGGGTGTGAAACTTACGCCGGGCGCCGACCTCATCGTTCAAATGCACTATCCCAAAGGGGTAACAGGTATGAGTGATCAGACGAGACTCAATCTTTTCTTTACGCCAGGCAATCAGGGAATACGAGAAATCAGGCTTACCCCCATTTTGAACCACTCCCCACTCTCTCTGGAAAATGGCCCCCTCAACATCCCGGCAAATACCGTGAAAGAATACCACGCCAAATTCACCATTTTCCAAAACGCTTCCGTGTTGAGCGTAGCTCCGCACATGCACCTGATTGGGCGCAGCATCGTGTGTTTCGGCGTGACCCTCCAGAACGATACCATCCCACTCATCCGCATCAACGATTGGGACTTCCACTGGCAAGGCGGGTATTATTTCCAAAAACTGCAAAAGCTGCCCCTGGGCACTAAATTGCACGCATACGCCGTCTACGACAATACGGTGAACAATCCCTTCCAGCCCAGTGTCCCGCCCCAACTCGTCACCCAGGGTGAAGCCACCACCGACGAAATGTTGCTGGTGTATTTCGCCTACCTGAACTATGAGCCCGGCGATGAAAACATCGTGCTCGACAGCACGCTGCTGAGCACTGGCGTTTCATTTGCTGCAAATGCAGGAGCAGATTTAAAGGTCTTCCCCAATCCGGCCAGTGACCGGGTATCCCTTCAGTTTGAACTGCAGGAAAAAACCGCTTACCGCCTGTTGATTACCGATCAGACGGGACGGATTGTGCGCATGGTCTGTGAAAAAACCGAGGTAGCAGCAGGTGTTTACCGGGAAGAGGTTTCAGTGCAGGATTTGGGAGCCGGGGTTTATTATTTGGAGCTGCAGACAAGGGATGGAGCGGTGTACCGGGGGCGGTTTGTGAAGGGTTGAGTGGTTTTACGGAGCTACGGATACTGCAACACAACAAGAACGACTGCGATTTTCCGGCCAAGCGCACAATGGGGGAGAAATGGTGCCCGAGGCTACCACAAGCAACCCCAATCCAATACCTTTTCCGTAAATAAAATACGAAATATTCGTCAATATCCTGACCTTCGCTCGATTTGCTGCCTTAAAGCAGCTTTTCGCCAAATTTTTTTCATCAAAAGCATTTAAAATGGAAAACGGAAAAACATCGAAAAAAGTGACACAGGTAGACGGTGGCGAATCGGAAGGAGCAGTAGCCGATACCAGGGTATTTGTCCCCACAGAAGAGAGCCTTGCTGAGGCAAAAAAATTGCGCATATTCGCCATCCTCTCCTGGGTAGCAGCCATCGGCTTTGAGGTTTGGGCCATAATGAAGCTCAAAGAAGTACCCATCAACATGGCCTGGCTCATCGGACTGATTGTGGTGGAACTGGTTTTCGCGGTCACGGGTTCCTGGCTCTGGAAAAAAGCCAACCGGCTCGATCCCGCTTCAGAGAAAGACAAAGTCAAGTTCTTCATACAGAACCAATTGGGTCTTATCATCGCCATTATCGCCTTCTTGCCCCTCGTCGTGCTTATTTTCACCAACAAGAACATGAGCGGCAAGCAAAAAGGCATCCTTGGCACTGTGGCCGTAGCGGCGCTGCTCATTGCGGGCATCACCGGAATCGACTTCAACCCGCCATCCCAGGAGCAATACGCTGAACAGACAAAAGAAGTGGAAACGCTGATGGGCGGTGTGAACAACGTGTACTGGTCAAAATCGGGCAAGAGTTACCACTTGTACCAGGATTGCTCGTACATAAACTCGGAGCGGACCAGCGAGATATTCCAGGGTACGGTGGCGAAGGCGCGGGAGCTGAAGAACATCACCGACCTCTGCGACCGCTGTCAGGGTAAGGCGGAGAAAGCGAAGGGGGTGGCTCCAGCGAATTGAGCTTGCCACATCGTATTTTATTACCACATAGCCCACATCGTATTTTATTACCACATAGCCCACATAGTTCACATAGGTGGCACTATGTGAACTATGTGGGCTATGTGGTAATAAAAACGATATTGCGGTAATATCATGGTATTCTCCCGATATTGCCCCAACAATATCACTGCACCCATGCGTTTCCTCCTCCTCTTTCTCCTCCCCCTCCAAGTATTGGCTCAATCCCAACCCCTTCCCATCTTCGACGCCCTTCAATGGCGCTGCATCGGCCCCCACCGCGGCGGCCGCACCGTGGGCGCCGTGGGCGTACCACAACAGCCCGGCACCTTCTACATCGGCGTGAACAACGGCGGCGTGTGGAAGACAACCGACTACGGCCGTGTTTGGACACCCATTTTCGACGCGCAGCCAACGGGCAGCATCGGCGATGTGGCCGTGGCGCCCAGCGACCCGAAAATACTGTACGTGGCCAGCGGCGAAGGCCTGCAGCGGCCCGACCTCAGCGTCGGCAACGGCGTGTACCGCTCGTCCGAAGGCGGCAAAACCTGGACGAACACAGGCCTCCGCGAGGGACTGCAGATCGGCGGACTCGCAGTTGACCCCACAAATCCCGAACGCGTATTCGCCGCTGTTCTGGGCCATCCTTACGGGCCTAATACAGAACGTGGCGTTTTCCGCAGCAAAAACGGCGGCAAAACCTGGGAAAAAGTCAAGTACATCGACGAAAACACAGGCGCGGTGCAAGTCACCATCGATCCCAAAAACCCGCAGGTTGTTTACGCCGACCTTTGGGCCAACCGCCTCGCGCCCTGGGAAAACGGCGAATTTAAAGGCCCCGGCAGCGGCCTTTGGAAAAGCATCGATGGCGGCGATACCTGGAAACAACTTACAAAAGGCCTG
>CAYVPM010000494.1:0-767 GCA_964453475.1 uncultured Saprospiraceae bacterium
GCGGCTTCGAGGCGGTCACTGAGACTTTGAAACATTGGGTAAATTTGATAATTTGATAATTAGACAATTTGATAATAATCGCCAGCGTGTAATATTAGAAGCCTGGAAGGGCAAATTTGCGTATTGCAGCCCTGAAAGGGCGTAATCATTAACACAGGGCATCTCCCTGTGTGTAAGCGCCGGCTGTGCAAGCCCTGAATGGGCGAGATCATTATCATGGGGCACCGCCCTATGCGCTAAGCGCCTACGACCCGCAAAGATAACATCAAAACTCGTTTCATCGGGAAGCAAAAAGCCCTCATTTCCCCCATTTTCGCAATTGATTCAACAACGCTGCAAAATCCTTGGGCAATTCGGCGCTGAACTCCATGCGCGCGCCCGTATGCGGGTGATCGAGTTTCAGGCGCGCGGCGTGGAGACTGGTTCGTTCCATGATGGGCCGTTCTTCCTCGCTGAATTTGCCTGATTTGTAAGATTTTCCTTTGATTTCCGAAAGCAAAAACGCAGGCCTTCGGCCATAAAGTGCATCTACTGCCAGGGGATAGCCGATGCTTTGAAAATGGATGCGAATCTGGTGGGTCCTGCCCGTTTTTATCAGCACATCTGCCAGGGTGAAGCGTTTGTAGCGCTCCGCCACGCGGTAATACGTAAGCGAGGGTTTGCCCGTCATCCGTATCGACTTTTTCCCTGGGGTGGGAGAAGGCATGGTGGAGGCTCTGTACAGTCTTTCGGGAGCCGACTGGCGCAATAAAACAATCGGTGTTGTG
>CAYVPM010000494.1:777-3920 GCA_964453475.1 uncultured Saprospiraceae bacterium
TGCTGGCATGTTCTCCGATGGGCTTGTCAATTTCACCTTCTTCGTGGTGCAGCTCGCCTTCTACCAGCGCTAGGTAGTATTTGTCGGCGGTATGGTGTTCCATTTGCATGGACAGGTGCCGGTGCGCAGCTTCATTGCGGGCAAAGCAGAGGATGCCGCTCGTTTCCCGGTCGAGCCGGTGCACGATGAACACTTTGCCGTATTTGCGTTCCAACTGGGCATGCAGGCTGTCCTGGCTGCCTGACCTGTCTGGGATGGTCAGCAGCCCTGCAGGTTTGTTCACCACCAGCAGGTGTTCGTCTTCGTGGATGAGCTCGTAGGTCATTTAGACAGCTTTGAGAAGGCCTTTACCCGTTTGAAATAGTGTGTGACAATAATGCTCCCAAAATAGATGCCTTCGCTGTTTTCCGTTCCAATGCTGTGTTTTTCAATTGTTTGCGCAACCGATTTCCGTTTGCCCAACATTTTCATGAAATTGCCATAAAACGAAAAGTGTGCCCGTACAATCGCCCAGATCGCGGCGAATTGCCCTTTAGCGGCAAACCGGGCGCCTGCCAATCCATCCAGTAAAAAACGCGCCGGGATCAGCCACAACAGCTTGAGCCATGATTCGTTTTTGAGCAGGGAATACAGGCTGTTGCGAAAATTCAGGAACACTTTGCGCGGGTTTTCGTACTCCAGGGTGCCGCCCCCCAAATGGTACACGACGGATTGGGGAAAACACCACACTGCGTATCCAGCGCGTTTGAGCCGCCAGCAGAGATCAATTTCTTCGTTATGGGCAAAATAATCGCCGTCAAATCCGCCAAACTTGTGATAAAGCTCCGCGCGGATGAAAAAGGCAGCCCCAGCGGCCCAAAAACATTCCTGCGGCGTATCGTATTGCCCATGGTCTGCTTCGCGCTGGCTGAAAATCCGCCCCCGGCAAAACGGATAGCCCAGGGCATCGATCCAGCCTCCGGCAGCGCCGGCATGTTCGAACCTGGCTGTTTTTTCGCGTACATCCGGCTCCCATTGCAATATTTTTGGTTGTGCCACCGCGATGCGCGGGTCTTTTTTCATGGCATCAAGTATGGGTTCCAGCCAACCTGGTGCAACTTCAACATCAGAGTTCAGGATCACATAATATTCCGCATTTACCTGCTTGAGGGCTTCGTTGTAGCCCTGGGCAAAGCCGTGGTTCAGCTTCAGGTCGAGCAGCTCCACTTCCGGGAAGTGCCGGCGCAGGAATTCCAGGGAGTCGTCGGGCGAACCGTTGTCTGCCACGATCACCCTCGCCCGGGCACTATGGGCCAGCACTGAAGGCAAGAACTCTTGCAAATGTTTCCGGGTGTTGTAATTGAGGATCACAATGGCTGTCCCCATGCCTCGAAACAGCGCTTCAATTTCCTGTTTGTCTGCTGCAATTTGTTGTTTGAGCGCTTCCATTCCCTCAAGTTTTTTGTCAGGCCGGATAAAACTGAGCACTTCCACGGCAATTTCCTGTCCATACAAATCCTGATCCAGCTCAAAAATATTTACCTCGATTACTTGTTTTCCGGCAGGGCCGACACTGGGCCGCCGACCGATATACAAGGCGCCGTTTTTCTGCACTTTGCCTTGCAGGGTGATTTTGGCGGCGTATATGCCCTGAGGCAAAATGAGTTTGTGCGGGTTCTCAATGTGGATGTTTGCCGTTGGGAAGCCCATGGTGCGGCCAATTTGATCGCCCTTGACAACGGTGCCGGAAAAAGTAAAATTGTGCCCCAGCAACCTGTTGGCCTTTTCAATTTCTGCAGCTTCCAGGGCTTTTCTGATCTTGGAGGAACTGACGGCAATCGCATCTATTTCCGCTGCCGGGATTTCAACGACCTCGTACCCGGCGCTGCTTTCAAATTTTTTCAAAAAGGAAATGTCACCTTCCCGATTGTTGCCAAAACGGTGGTCGTAACCGATGACGATGTAGCGCGGGTTGAATTTTTTTACCAAAAAGTCTTCCACATAAGCCTGCGCATGTTGCTGCGAAAATTCCAGGGAAAACGGCGCCACCACCACATTGTCGATGCCCAAATTTTCCAACAGCTGAATCTTTTCAGCAGTGGTGCTGATCAATTTAAAGCTTTCGTCATCTGAACGCAGCACCGTGCGCGGGTGCGGGTCGAAGGTGATGACCACGGTTTCCCCCGCACAATCGCGGGCAAGCGATTGCAATTTGTCAAGAATCTGCCGGTGGCCGAGGTGAACACCATCGAAAGAGCCAATGGTAACAACTGCGTTTTTGAACGTTGGAAGAAGCGATAGATCGGTAAAAACCCGCATAGGGCCGCAAAGATAGGATTCCTGTTTTGTTTTTTCTTCCAGGTTTCCCCGGAAGCGCTTCATGTACGGACTTCAGCGCGCTGCTACCGAACAATGACTTTTTGCACATGCTCACCACCCTGGTGCCTGATTTTCAACGCATAAATACCCGCTGGGAGTAAATTGGCAGGCAGCTGGAGGGTGGCAGTGCTTGAAAGCATATAGTTTGATTGGAAAAGCAGGCCGCCCTTCATGTCATAAAATTCCAGTGTTATTTCCCCTTCGATACAGCCTTCAGCTTTCAAGGCAATTCCTGAATCCTGCAGCAGGACAAAGCTACATGGGTCAGGCTCCGTTGCGCCCCAAACGCCATGTTGAAGCTCCACCAATTGCGCCATCGCGGCTATGGTCGCTTTCACCACATTTGACATAAAGGTAAAGTTGAGCTTTTCTTCCAGCGTGTCGCCAGGAGTGTGGTAACATTCATTGCGGAAATTGGCGCCATCTGTCAACATCAAGGCTTTGCGGTTGCTGTCCCAAAACGGAGCGTGATCGCTGCGGCGCAAATCGGGCACTTGCTGCCCATTACCCGGCACACTGAGCGAAATGACTTTCAATCCCGGAACGTATTGCTGGGCGGAATTCGCAAACATCTGAATCAATGATTGGGAATTGTTATTGCCGACATTGGTGATAAAGTCGCCCCGATACTGGTTGTCAGCTACTTGCATGGCCTGTAGCGGAAAAAGCAGGCCGAAACCGGTGGGCAGTGTCTGGCTGTTCGGCTCATTGGACCAATACCCGATCATTTCAAAATTAAAGACACCTTCAATTTGCTCTCCTGAGGGAATACCAGAAGCCACGTA
>CAYVPM010000495.1:0-3919 GCA_964453475.1 uncultured Saprospiraceae bacterium
TGTAATAGTCAATACTTGATCTGACAGTTAATGAATAACTTTGTACCATTAAAACAAATTAGATCATGACAACAGAACAAAAATTGATCAAGACGAAGTTAGGGATATTGGACCTGGCGCGCCAGTTGGGCAATGTATCTCAAGCCTGCAAAATCATGGGTTACAGCCGTGACAGTTTTTACCGGATCAAGGATTTGTACGAAACTGGCGGGGAACAAGCTCTTCAGGAAATCAGTCGGCGCAAGCCGATTGAGAAGAACCGTGTAGAGCCCCACATTGAGCAAGCCGTTGTTGAGTTTGCTATTGAACAACCAGCCTTTGGGCAAGTTCGTGTGAGCAACGAATTGAAGCAAAAGGGTATCCTAGTTTCTCCTGGCGGCGTTCGCTCGATTTGGCTTCGCCACGACCTGGAGAAATTCAGCAAACGGCTGAAAGCCTTGGAAGCGAAAGTAGCACAAGACGGCAAAATTCTGACAGAAGCACAAGTTCGGGCACTGGAGAAAGCCAAAGAGGCCAAGGAGGCGAGCGGAGAAATTGAAACGCATCACCCTGGTTATCTCGGCTCCCAGGATACTTATTACGTGGGGACGATCAAAGGTGTAGGCCGGATTTACCAGCAAACATTCATCGATACGTACACAAGAGTGGCCGATGTCAAGCTGTACGACCGCAAAAATGCGCTGGTGGCAGCTGACATCCTCAACGATCGAATTTTGCCGTTTTATGAGGCGCATGAGGTCAAATTGCTGCGCATTCTCACTGACCGGGGCACTGAGTACTGTGGCCGGGCCGAACATCACGAATTCGAGCTTTACCTCAATATCGAGGATATAGACCACACTAAAACCCAAGCGTCTTCCCCACAAACCAACGGCATTTGCGAACGCTTCCACAGAACAATGCAAGAAGAGTTCTACGCCACCGCTTTTAGAAAAAAGATCTACAACTCGATTGAAGAGCTACAAAAAGATGTAGATCAATGGCTTAGCTACTACAACAAGCAAAGGCCACACAGTGGACGATACTGTTATGGCAAAACGCCGTATCAAACATTTATAGACAGCATACCTTTGGCCAAAGCAAAACAACTTAATGAGCAGTTCCTGACAGCCGACACTGATGGAAATGCCCCCTTAGAAGCCGCCTGGGCGGGGGGCTTTCCATCAGGGGCGGATGGCGGGGAACTGCAAACAACAAACACAAATTCTATCCCTAAATTTCAATGAACTTTTTGACCAACTGTCAGATCAAGTCGTGGTTATTACAAAGTGAAATAGCCCAAATTCTTGCCTATATCTTCACCAACTTAATCTCCTCCCGAATCGACTCCGACTGCACCCTTAACAAATACACGCCAGCCTTCAACGGCTCAAAACTCCGGTTGAACACTTCCTGCACATTGCCAAGCTTGCCCCGGGCTTCCATCAGCAATTTCCCGTTTAGGTCGAACAGTTCCACCCGCATTTCTTCCATATCAGAAATTCCTGTGGTCACAAATTCAACACGGCCGCTGCTGGGGTTGGGGTACACATTGATGGTAGCCGGGTTGGGCGATGCCAGGTCAGGTGCGCTGGTCAATGTGCCCTCGTCCGATGGCTCCAGGTTGCCCGGAGAGGTGCGGGTATTCACGGTTGTCGGCGCGGTGTAGGTGGTGTTTACCCAAACTTTTTGCCCCAGTTGTGTCGTGTTGGCGTTTTTTACCTTGATGGTCACCCATTTAGAGGAAGCGGGAATATGGGTAATGGTTAGCGGCGCCGCAGTGGTGGCAACTCCGGTTGCTTGTTGCAGCAGGGTAGTGCCGGCAGCGTTGTAAATGGCGACATTGAGCGTGCGGCCGTCCACTTCAGGATACACTTTGCAGGTAATGGCCTGTCCGCTGGCGACGTACAAACGGCCTGCCGTGCGCTGTGCGGTGGAATTGTTGGGCAATTTGCCGCCTTGTTTCAACGACTTTGCATGGCTGTCGCCCAGGTCGTCGGCCATTTCCCACTCCACGATGGATTGGGTGCTGCGCGAGGGCGCGTAGGTTGCCAGGTAATTGTACATGTCCTGCACCGTATTGAAGGTGACCCCGCTGGGCTTTGGCGCCCAAATAGAATAGCCGTGGCCCCTTGCCCCTGAAATCGTGTGGCCCACCGGGGCGGTTTTTATCAATACACGGCCATCGCCATAGACCTGTGTCGTCGTCACGCCATGCGCGCCGGAATAATCGTACAGTACGGTATTGTACCAGCTGGTATTGCCCACAGATACCCATACCTCCTGGTCTTGGGTGTTGTTGGATGCGGTGTTGTAAAAATCCGTGATGCCGATCAGGGCTTTGCCGTTGCGCTCGATCACGAGATGGTCGCCGCTGCTGCCTTTCTGGTAAAAAGGCGCCTGGCTGCCCGTCAGGGCGGTCGGAACCCCGTAATCGCCGTCTTTGTAGGCCAGCTTCTGGTGCGCCTGCATGATGTTCACGATGTCGTTGCGCACGGGCAGGTTGGTGGTACTGGTAGGCAGGTGGCTGTAGCGTTTGCCGGTGGTGCCTACGTCGAACAAGTCCTCAAAAAACACGGTCGGGTTGCCGTCCACCGCAAAAATGGTGGCGTACGCGGCGTACAGGCGCGGTTCCCGCGGGTCGATGTGCTGGCCGTTGCCGCCGAGCTCCTGCCCGGTGTTCCAGCCGCTGTTGTTGCCCAGGGGTTGGGAGTAGTTCCCGTTGGAAAGCAGGATGGGCCGGAAAGTATCGTGGTTGTTCACGAAGGGGCAGGTACGGTGCACTCGCTTGTTGGCATAGTTGTAGAAGCGCTTGTCTTGCTGCTCGCCGGGTATGCTCTGCATGTTATAGCCGCCCTGGCTCAGTACCATGCTGTAAATGCTGCCGCTGCCGCTGTACCCGCGGAGGGCGAAATCGAAGGTGCCGGTATGCTCCTCAACGCCGCTGCGCACGTTGAGCACGTAGTTGTCGAGCTCGGTTTTGGTGCCGATCCATTCCCCGATATTCAACATGGCCTCTCCGCCTTGTGCAAAAGAAGGCAGCACGTATTTGGTGTTGTAGATCAGGTCTTCCTGCACATAAATCGGGAAGTGCTTGACGGCATCCCAACGCCAGCCGTCCACGCCCGTTTGTTTTTTGTACCACATGATCCAGTTGCGGGCGTTGTCGCGCATGTGGTTGGCGCTTTGGACGGGGTTCACGTACGCGCGGGTGACGCCGCTGAACGTAGCCGTGCCGGAAGTGGGGATGTTGGAGCTTTGGCCGTAAGCGCTGCTCTCGAAGGAAATATCGGGCCCGAAAAACGCTGTGCAGATGTCGCCCGTGGTGCAGTTGTTGTTCAGGTTGGGGTAAAAATTGGGGTAGTTTTTGGGCCAGCGTCCGGCGCGGGTCCAGTAATCATTTTGGGACTCGTCTACCAAAGGCGTGGTGTAGGATACATAGCGGAAATTTTTGTAGCCGTTCGAGTTGATCATCGAATAGTTGAGTTCCGGATCCTGCCCGCCCGCGCCGACGTTTGAGCCAGCGCCATCCACGTGGTTGAGCACCACATCCTCGATCACTTCGATGCCATTGGCGTGCATCACACCGACCATACGCAGGAATTCGTCTTTGCTGCCCATGCGCGTGCGCACGTTGAGGGAGTCGGTACCGCCTTTCTGATACTTGTCGCCCAGGTCATAATGGTCCATGGGGCTGTACCCGACCGAGCCGGTGGAGCCGTTTTTGTAGGCTGCGGGCACCCATACGGCATCAATGCCCATCGACTTGAGGCGTGGCGCCAGCTCGGTGAGGTAGTTGCTCCATTTGTTGGGGAAATTGTCGTTGCGGTAGTCCCACCAAAAACCCTGCATGACGACTTTTTTCACACGATTTGTCTGTGCGTGGGGCCGTTCTGCCACTCGCCCTTTTCATTCCAGGCATCGTCCCAGCCGTAAAAGC
>CAYVPM010000496.1:0-3919 GCA_964453475.1 uncultured Saprospiraceae bacterium
GGTGGCAACAACCTTGCCCTGCCGGAGGCAAACGGAGCATTCTTGTTTTTTGTGAACAACGATGCTGAAATCGCGGAGGGATGTATCGCGCGTTTGCTGCAGTTGCTTCACGCCAATAATAACGCGGGTATTGTCAGCCCTTTGATTTGTTATTATCCACCCGTCCACCCATCCACCGTCCACCATCCACCGTCCACCGTAATCCAATACGCGGGCATGCCCCGGGTGAACCCCCTAACCGGGCGCAGCAGCATGGAAGGCAATGGTGCGGAAAACTGCGGCCAATATGCAACGGCATTTAAAACCGGTTATGCGCATGGCGCAGCCATGATGCTGCCCCGCGCTGTATTGGATGCTGTGGGACCGATGCAGGAAGATTATTTCCTGTATTATGAAGAAATTGACTGGTGTGAGCGCATCCATCGGGCCGGCTACAGCGTTTGGGTAGAACCCCGCGCCCTGGTACTGCACAAAGAAAGCATGACCATGGCTACGCTGGGCAGCAGCAAAACGTATTACATGACGCGCAACCGCATCCGGTTCATGCGACGGCATTACGGCGGCTGGCGTTTTCCGGTGTTTGTATTTTTCCTGACCTTTGTTGGCATACCCGCAAACATACTTCGCTACCTGATTCATGGGGAATGGGCGAATATGCGCGCTTTTTTGAAAGGACTTTTTAACTAAATGATGCTTTTTGCCCTTCTCTGCCTGCTCCTCATCCTGCAATTGGTGTACCCCTTTTGCAGCATAGTGCTGGCACAGGTATTTGGCAAGGAAAGGGCCGGCCCCAGCCCCCTTGAAAGCGGGGATTTTGCCTGCATCATTACGGCCTACCGAAACGCCGACATTGCGCAACCACTGGTGGAATCGCTGTTGCAGCAGTCGTACCCAAACTTTTACATTTACCTGGTTGCCGACGAATGTCCGGAGCTGCGCCTGGAGTTGCATGACCCGCGATTCATACTGCTGGAGCCCTCGGAACCCCTGCGCCTGAAAGCCAAAAGCATCATTTATGCCCTGCAGCATTTCAGGCGTAAGCACAATTTTATTGTCGTTTTTGATGCCGACAACCTGGCGCATCCCCGGTATCTGGAAACAATAAACCAATATATCAAAGCGGGCCATACCTGCATTCAGGGGCAGCGCAAAGCCAAAAACCTCGACAGCACCTATGCTGCGCTCGACAGCATGGGCGAGCATTATAAAAACTACATTGAACGCCAGGCGCCGTATTTGCTGGGTGGCTCGGCAGTTATTTCCGGCTCGGGCATGGCGACGGAAGCGGCCTTGTACCAGGCTTATCTTGAGAGTCCTGAAATTCAGCAGGGCCAGCAGCACTGGAAAAAGATGCTGCAGGAGGATAAAATTCTCCAGAATTTCATTGTACAGCGGGGAGGCAAAATTGCCTATGCCCGACAAGCCATTGTCTACGATGAAAAAGTTGACAGCGGCGCAGCCGTGGAAACCCAGCGCAGCCGCTGGCTTTTCTCTTATTTTCAAAACATACCCAATGCGGCAAATATGCTGCTCCGGGGGCTGTTGCAACTAAACTTCAACCAGGTGTATTTTGGCATTGTCACGCTGGCCTTGCCCATGTTTTTGCAATTGGGTCTGGCAGTTTTGCTTACTTTGCTCGGAATTTGGCTGGCGCCCTGGTGGTCGCTGGCCCTGCTGCTGGCCCTGGGCATTTTTACCCTTGGCATATTATGGGCTTTAAAGCTTGATGCGGCCCCCAAACAGGTTTGGGATGCTTTGTGGCAGGTACCCAAATTCGTGCTGCGGCAGGCTTTTGCTTTGCTGAAAATGCGGGATCCGAACAAACACTTCAAGCATACCGAGCAGAAAAAGAAGCTGACGGTACAAGACGCGATGCGGGAAAATGACGGACAATAGAACGACCGCGCTTTGCCAAGGCCTAATTATCACATTATCACATTATCAAATTAGCTAATTATCCTTGTGGCTAAAATACACGCAAAAAAATCATACGGCCAGCATTTCCTGCGGGATGAAAGCATCGCTGAGCGCGTTTCCGAAGGCTTGTTGCAGGCTGGGAAAACCGGGCGTGTGCTGGAGGTCGGCCCTGGTACGGGCATGTTGACCAAATACCTGCTGCGCCATTCGGAATTCGAGACTTTTGCGGTGGAAGCCGATCAGGATATGGTTGATTTTTTAGGAAAAAACTATCCCGATTTTGCGCAGAAGCGCTTGATCTTCAAGGATTTTCTTGACTTTGACCCAAAGCCGGTGTTTGGCAGCCAGGAGTTTAGTCTCATTGGCAATTTCCCCTACAATATTTCTACCCAAATCCTGTTCAAAGTGCTGGAATGGCGCGATCAAATTCCGGAAATGGTGGGCATGTTTCAGAAAGAGGTGGCAGATCGGATAGTGTCGGAACCGGGGTCGCGGGTGTACGGCATCACCAGTGTTTTGGCCCAGGCTTTTTACGATACCGACTACCTGTTTACCGTGGAGCAAAATGCTTTTAACCCGCCGCCCAAGGTGCTGTCGGCTGTAATTCGCCTGACGCGCAAAGACGGCTTTGTGCTGGGTTGCGATGAAGCGCTGTTTCGACAGATGGTAAAAACCGCCTTCAACCAGCGCCGAAAAATGCTGCGCAATACCCTGAAGCCCTTTTTCCCCAACGAACTGCTGATGGAAGACCCCTTTTTCCAAAAACGGCCCGAACAACTTGGCTGGCAGGAATACGAACAGCTGGCAGCAAAAGTTTCCGGGGGAAACTTGCCCACAACATGAAAGATCAACCCACCTACTACGACCTCGTGTACGCCGTGACGCGCAAAGTGCCCCGCGGCCGCGTCACCAACTACGGCGCTATCGCCGATTTCCTGGCCCTGGGATCTTCCCGCATGGTTGGCTGGGCGCTCAACAACTGCCATTTCATGGACGATGTGCCAGCCCACCGCGTGGTGAACCGCAAAGGTGAATTAAGCGGCCGCCATCATTTCGGCACCCCGACAAGGATGCAGGAACTGCTTGAAAGTGAAGGGGTTGTGGTTGAAAACGACTGCGTGGTGGCGTTTAAGGAGCTGTTTTGGCATCCGAAGGAACTGGGGGACTGGGAGCCTTTTTAACCTTGCTCACCCCTGCACGTACACCACCGATTTCTCCTCAAAAAACGCTTCTTCAAAAAACTCCCGGATCGGGAAAACATCCGTGTAGTTTTTCCCTTTGCCCGGCAAGGCCTTTATCTCCGCGCGCAGGTCGCCGCCTTTCAGCGCAATGATGCCGTTGGGCAGGGCGTGTTGGTGTTTCTTTTTAATGAATTTTCGCGCCCAGAAAAGGAGCTTGTCGAGGGTGGCAACGCCCCGCGTCAGCACGAAATCGAACTGGCCGAGCAATTTAAGGTCTTCCACACGGGCGTGTACGGCCGTCACGTTTTTCAGGCCTAAAGCCGTGGCTACTTCCTGTACTACTTTGATTTTTTTGCCGGTGGCATCCACGAGGGTGAATTGGGTTTCCGGGAAAAAAATGGCCAGTGGAATGCCGGGAAAGCCGCCGCCGGTGCCAAGGTCGAGGATGTTGGCATCGGGGCTGAAGCCGACTACCCGTGCAATGGCCAGGGAATGCAGCACATGCCGCTCGTTCAGGTTGTCAATGTCCTGGCGGGAAACCACGTTGATCTTTTCGTTCCATTCGCGGTACAACGGCTCCAGTTGTTCAAACTGGGCCAATTGCGCGGCGCTGAGTTTAGGGAAGTATTTCTTTATCAATTCCATTGTGGGCTAGTCCTTCAGTTGTTCCAACATTTTTTCCGCTTGAACGCGGCGTTCCGGTATTTCGGTGTTGGAGCGGGCGCGTTCCACGGCACGGCGGGCAACGTCCTTGCGCATCGGGTTTTGGGCCGCCAGCTTTACAAAAGCCAATGCCTGATACCAATACACTTCCTCTCCAA
>CAYVPM010000497.1:0-3917 GCA_964453475.1 uncultured Saprospiraceae bacterium
GACATGGTCGGGGATTCAATCCGCGAAGGTTTGGGGCAGGCGTTTTTTACACCTGACGGCGCGCGCTACATCAAGACAGAACAGACCTATCTGAACCAGCCGGGCACCATCAGTATTTTTGATTTTGACCGGTGCGCGGGCCAATTGTCGAACCAGCGCAGCCATCTGGTGCCACCTGCAGAAGTAGACTACGGTATGGGCGGGGCTGTTTCCCCGGACTCTCGTTATCTATATGCCTTTTTTACCGAAAAAGTGTTGCAGTACGACTTGAGCGCAGCGGATATTTTTGCTACAGAAACCATAGTAGGCCAATTTGACGGTTTTGTTTCAGGCTTTTACGGGGCATATTTTTTGTTTGCCCAATCTGCGCCGGATGGGCGCATTTATGATATGTGCTGGTCGGGAACATACCATATGCACCAGGTCAAATTTCCAACCCGACAGGGCCTGTCCTGCGAATTTGTGAACCATAGCATCGAATCCCCTGTAACGATTGGCCATGCGATCCCCAACCACCCCAACTATCGCCTCGGTGCCCTCGACGGCTCCTCATGCGACACCCTGGGCTTCGACAACCACCCGCGGTGCCACTGGCGCTGGGAGCAGGAAGACACGCTCGCGCCCCTGCAGGTCACTTTCACCGACCTGAGCAGCTATGAGCCTGCCACCTGGCACTGGGATTTCGGCGACGGCAATACCAGCCAGGATATCAGCCCGGTGCATACCTACCTCGTAGAAGGCACTTACATGGTATGCCTGGCTGTCGGCAACCAGTACAGCGCCGATACGCTGTGCAGGGTGCTGCACTTGGGCACTTCTGCGGCAACAAGCCCGGAATTTGTGGCGGTGGTGCGGGTTTTCCCCAACCCTTTTGATGAGCATTTGTCGGTCGCGCTGCCCAAAGTATCGTTGCGCGGTTGTGTGTTGCGCCTGCACGACCAGATGGGGCGGGAGGTTCTGCGGCAGGAACTGGCGCCTGGGATAACGGAAGTTAGTACGGCTGGCTTGTCACCTGGGATGTATTTTTACGGAATTGAGCTGCGCGGGGAGGTGTTAAAGAGCGGGAAAGTGATAAAGGTTTCAGAATGATGCTCACAGCCCCTCAAACCGATACCCCATTTCCCCAAACCCCTCCAATACCCTCGGTAGCACCCAGCGCAAATTCCGCTCCGCTTTCAAGCTGTCGTGCAGCACCACGATAGACCCTGGCCGCGCATGGCGCCGCACCTGTTGCAGGCAATGCGCCGGGGCCATTTTTTGGGAAAAATCACCACTCAGTACGTCCCACATCACGATGCGGAAATCCTTTTTTAAGGCCCGCATTTGTTGAGGCTTCAAGCGGCCATAAGGCGGACGGAAGAGCTTGCTTTCCAGTACCCGGCTGCATTGAGCCACATTTTCGAGGTAGTTATTGGTGTCAGTCTTCCAGCCGTTCAGGTGGTTGAAGGTGTGGTTGCCAACGCTATGGCCTTCCGCAAGCACCTGTTGAAAGAGCTCCGGGTGTTTTTGCACGTTGTCGCCCACACAAAAAAATGTCGCCTTGGCGGCATAAGTGCGTAAAGTTTCCAGCACCCAGGGCGTGACTTGGGGGATAGGTCCGTCGTCGAAAGTCAGATACAAGATTTTTTCATCTGTTGGCAGCCGCCAGGTAAGGGCGGGCATCAAAAACTGAAGAAAATCGGGCGTTTTAGCGATAAACATGTCGAAATGTATGTAAAAAGCCGACGGATGATAAACTCCCGAGCTTTCCGTTTACTCCGCAAACATAAAACCCCTATTTTTGCCCCACAACTAACGCGTCGGCTTAGAGCATGTTGGGGATTTTCTCGCCAGGCCAAAAACAGACCTTTTTTTGCCATTTTTCACCTTTTTTCAATCACGTAGCCCCGCTATGCTCATTCAAAAAAGCAAAAACTGACCAAAAAATGCCTGGTTTTTGCCTCCGGCAGAAAATCCCCAACATGCTCTGAATCTTCAAAACCTCGGTCCGCCGCGTTTTTCATTCCATGAAAATGACTAAACCACGCATACGATTTGCCCCTTCACCCACCGGCGCGCTGCACATTGGCGGCATGCGCACGGCTTTGTATAACTACCTGTTTGCCCGCCAGACCGGCGGCACTTTTATCCTCCGCATTGAAGACACCGACCAGGGCCGCTACGTTCCGGGCGCCGAAGAATATATCATCGAATCACTGAAATGGGCCGGATTGGCGCCGGACGAGGGTGTCGGCTTTGGTGGCGACGACGGCCCTTACCGCCAAAGCGACCGCAAGGAAATATACACAAAATACGCGCATGAACTGGTGCAGCGCGGCCAAGCCTACTACGCCTTCGACACCCCGGAAGAGCTGGATGCGCACCGTCAGGAAGAAGACAATTATACCTACAGCCACGCCACGCGCGGGAGCCTGAAAAACAGCCTTACCCTTGGCGAAACAGAGGCAAAACGCCGTATCGATGCCGGGGAAGCCTTTGTAGTGCGCCTGAAAATCGAGCCAGGCCGCGAAATCAAGGTACAGGACCTGATCCGCGGCGAGGTGCTTTTCCAAAGCAGCGAACTCGACGATAAAGTACTCCTAAAGGCAGATGGCATGCCGACCTACCACCTCGCGAACATCGTGGACGACCACCTGATGCGCATCACGCACGTGATACGCGGGGAGGAGTGGCTGCCGAGTACGGCACACCACGTGTTGTTGTACGAAGGCTTTGGCTGGACCGATACGATGCCGAAATTCGCCCACCTGCCATTGATCCTGAAGCCGGTGGGCAACGGGAAACTGAGCAAACGCGATGGCGCAAAGTTTGGCATGCCGGTGTTCCCGCTGAGCTGGAAAGGCGCTACGCCGGAGGAAAGTTTCGAGGGGTTCCGGGAGGCGGGTTTTTTGCCCGAAGCTTTGGTCAATTTTCTGGCCTTGCTCGGCTGGCACCCCAGCGACGACCAGGAGATGTTCACGATGGAAGCACTAACGGCATCATTTTCAATTGAAAACATTGGAAAAAGCGGCGCGCGTTTCGACTATGAAAAAGCCAAATGGTTCAACCAAAAATACATCCATGCGATGGACGATGCTGCCCTGGCAAAACTTGTGCGGCCATTGGCAGAAGCAAAAGGCTATCAGGTCAGCGATGCATACTTATTGTCGGCCATTGGCTTAATGAAAGAAAGAGCGATTGTGCTGCCAGATTTTGTAGACGCAGGTTATTACCTGTTTGAGCCGGTAAAAATGTATGACGAAGAGGCCATTCAGAAAAAATGGAGCGCAAACCTCGGCTCGTTTTTTGTGGAAATGACAAAAATCCTGGTTACTTTTGACCCCTTCGCAAGTTTTGAACTAGAGGAAGCGGTAAAAGCCATGATTCAGGAGCGCGGGCTGAAACCGGGGGATGTGCTGCCCTTACTGCGCATCGCTTTGGTGGGCACGATGAAGGGGCCCGCCGTTTTTGATACGGTAGCAGTACTCGGCCGGGAAGAGACGATACGGCGCCTGAACGCATTTTTGAACTACGTTCAGGCAAATTGATATCAATACCTAATGGAAAGTATTTGCGAAAACCACACGAGACAAATCCCATCAAATCACTTTAATCAATCCTTAAAATCCTAACAATCCAGGTAAAATCCTGGTAAAAAACAATCAAATGGAACAGCAAAAACCGCCCCGAACCCTTTCGAATGACAAGCCATTAAAAGATGTTGAAATGCACATCAATGAGTTTGGCCAAATTGTGCGCGATGTAAAACTGGAAGACATCAATGCCTTCCTGAACGAAAATGTACCGGATAAAAAACTGGAAGAAGGAGAAGATAACAGCCCTACTGCAGCGTAAGCTGTATTGAATGTATACCGCACACCGCCAGGTTTTGTGCATACCGATGTTTGTAATCAATTCAAAATCAGTTGAATCAATCA
>CAYVPM010000498.1:0-3913 GCA_964453475.1 uncultured Saprospiraceae bacterium
TGGCTGCCGGAGAAACCATAATGGCTGTTGTGGATGCGCCAGTACTCCAGGCATAGCTTGTACCGCCATTGCCCGTCAAGGTTGCCGTTGCTCCGGCACAGATAATGCCGTCGTTGTTCGTTGTGCCAGAAGTTTCTGTCACGGTGATGGAAGCGGTTGGCAGCGGGTTTACCGTGATAGTCCTGGTGTTGGAAGCCGTACAACCTGTCGCACTGGTGACGGTTACGGTATAGGTTGTCGTCATTGTAGGTGTCACGGAGATTCCTGCAGTCGTTTCACCTGTATTCCAGCTGTAGGTGCCGCCTCCAGTGGCTGTCAAGGTTGCGGAGGCACCAATGCAGATAGAACCGTCATTATTCATTGTGCCAGAAGTCTCGGCAACAGAGATTGTTACTGTAGGGCCTGGATCAACGGTTATGATAGTACTGGTAGAAGCGGTGCAACCATTCAAGGTAACTGTTACGGTGTAGGTGGTCGTTCCAGCAGGTGTTACATTGATAACAGCTGTTGTTGCACCTGTGCTCCAGGCATAGGTGCCACCGCCTGAGGCAGTGAGGGTTGCTGTAGCGCCAGCACAGATAGTGCCATCGTCGCTGGTGCCTGAGGTTTCTGTAACGGCAATTGATGCAGAAGCTGAGTTTACAGTAATTGTAGTTGCAATCGAGGTTGAACATGCGCCAACTGTCACAGTTACCGTGTACGTAGTAGTCGAACCTGGCGTTACCGAGATGGCAGCAGTTGTTTCTCCTGTGCTCCAGGCATAAGTGCCACCACCTGAGGCCGTGAGTGTTGCTGATGCACCTGAACAGATTGTGCCATCATTGTTCGTCGTACCGGAGGTTTCTGTTATAGCTACGGCAGCGTTGATGTTATTAGGAATGTTATCAGCGCCGATGGTTGGCGTGGTGGTGCTGCGGGTTTGGCAATCAAAATCATTTGTTACCGGAACTGCTGTACCGCCACAAAGCAGCGGGGCATTTATCGGGTCGCCGGCGACCAGGTGGTTGTCGGTAGCAGAGACAAATACCGGCGCAAAGTTTAGTGAATTCAGGTCTTTGCCTGTAGCTGCCTGCCAGTCAGCCAGGGTGATACGGTTCGTGCCGATCAATCCACCCGTAACGCCAGTAGTATAAGTGCCTGGGCCGGCCCCTCCTGAGAAAAGGTCATTGTAATTTGAAACTAAGTTTGTAAATGTGGCATATCCCAATGCAATGGCTGCAATACGGAAAGTTGCACCTGCATTTCCTGCCTGAATATTGGTAAAGATATTATTTCTGATATTCAGCGGTGGATCTGTTGCAGTCGTAACACCGAGGCAAGTAGAAATCGACGAAGCACCGGTAGTACCCGGCACAACGCCTTGCATCACAACCGTATTGTGGTACACATTTACCTGGGCAGTACCGCCGCCAAGAACGAGGCCGCCACCAAAATCAGTGGAAGTACCATTGCAAGCCACACCATACACCATATTATTGGCAATCAAGGCAGTGCCGGAAATGGTATTGCCCAGTGCTATACCAGCGGCTGCAAAGGTTCCGGACTGGGTGACGGAACCAACGGTGTTGTTGGTAATTGTTACGTTAGAAACGCCATCGGCTATGCCTGTTGTGGTTGTGGCAATGCCGCTAGTTGCTCCCATACCCAAATTGATACCGACTACATCGGAGCTAGCCGTATTATTCATACCGCTGACAGTATTGCCAGAAACCGTAATGTTGTTTGTAAAAGCGGAATATATACCTGTCAAACCGACATTGTTTGGTGCTACGGTGTTGATCAGGTTTTGGTTAACCGTTAGGTTTTGGTTTTTATTCGCGGCACTTGCACCCGCCGAATAAATACCGAATTGGCAAGCGCGAACATCGTTGTTGATAAAACTGATGTTATTGTTGGCAGTGCCACCAGTACCGATGGTTGGGCCACCGGAACCAAGTCCTACAATCGTTGTGGTAGGTGCATTACCAATCAGGATACAGTTTAGTACGGCACAGTTGGTGACAGCATTTCCGCCCCCAGTGGTTCCAAGCCAAATTACCGCTGATGTGGTTGTTGCGCTTGTATTGGTGATCGTCAGATCCCGCGTTGCAGATACCGCCGGACATACCGTATTTGCGGTGTTACTGCTGCTGCCATTGATCGTCACATAATCAGCTCCGTTTAAAAGGATCATTGCAGTGGTAGAAGACCCCGTAATGCTGGTAACGCCTGTTGGTTTGATGGTCAGGGTGTTCACAGCGGAAGCCTCCGGATTGGCATTGATACTGATTGGGAAAGTTTCGCTTGGGTAAGTGCCGTCTATCAAGCTAAAGACTACTGGACCTCCGAGGCAGCTCACATTGTATGCTGCAACAGCAGCAGTTAACGTAGGATAGTTACCGCCGACACCTACAGTGTATGTGCACGTAAGCGTGGGGACTACTAAATAGCTATGAGGTGTAGTAGGCGGCGTTGAAGCTGCTGGCGGGTTGGCCGTAAATCCGGCAGCACCAAATAAAGGTGAAGTACCCACATTGAGCAGATTATCCTGTGCAGCAATATAATAGAATACTGCATCACCGGATACTGCTCCTGCGCCAAAGCTGAAAGTATACGTGCTTCCGCCGCCAAAAGTAGCTGTAGCGGCCATGTAGGCGCCACCGTTGATGCGCCAATATAATACTGGCAAGCCAATGCCCATCGTAGGAACACCATCAGGGTCTGTTATCGTTGCCGTTAACATACGGGCTCCTGCCAAACATGTGTTGGCCAGGGGTGTCACAGAAATGGAAGGTGCATCGCTGAAATTTCCTGCATCCGCCCCAATGTCAACTGGCGACAAGGTGCTGCGCGTTTGGCCGTCAAAGTCAAGGGTGACCGCTGGAATATCCTGCCCAGCGCTTTCAACGGGTGATGCCGGTGGGAACAGAATATGCAAATCGCCGACCGCTGTATTCACATAGGTTAACGGAGCTGCGGAAATAGAGTTGGCGTCACTTGCCGAAACGACTTTCCAGTCAGCAAAAGTTCGGTCGGCCGTCCAGAATCCAACGGTGTTAGGGTCAGCTGAGTTCAGAATGTTATAGTTAGAAGCATTGGCGCCCCAGCCTGTCGCACTGCCAGTGGCATTGAACAAGTTGCCAATGGCGTAATGCTTTCCGGTGCCGCCAGTGCGCGCATTGTCTAAAACGTTGTTTCGGATATCAACGTTAACCAGGTTGATTGGTGTAATAGCAAAGTTGCCCCGGTGATACCCGAAACTTGGGATAGCGCCCGAAGTGGCTGTGCCTTCAATCCTGATAGAATTGAAATACACGAAAACGTTGGGATTCGGGCTTGAACCGTGGTTGGACCATATGCCGATAAAGGCGGTATTGGTGGTTTGGCCAGTCCCCAAAGTGATCATATTGTTGATGACATTCTGGCTACCGGCAGTTGTGCCACTCCGAATAAATACACCCGAAGCTGAGCCGGGGGTAGTTACTGTAGTAGAAGTACTGGCGTTTTTCAAGTCCCAGATTTTGTTCCTGGTAACGTCAACAACTGTGTTGGCAATGGCAACACCGGCTACGTTGGTGCCAGAAGTCGTAGTATTGCTCAATTCAAGGTTGTGGATGGTATTCTGTGTAATAACAGAAGTTCCGCCCGTCGTACTGCTTGTATGCAGAATGCCTACTCCAGCCAGGCCAGCAGTTGCAGTGGTGAGATTGGTGGAAGCAGAGGTGATATTTCTTACCGTGTTGCCCGTAACCGAATACAAGCCGCTGGTGTTGGATATTCCCCGGAATGCTGCGCTTGCGGAACTCGAGTTCAAAGAAGCATTCTGAACAATGTTCGGCGCCGCAACGGTACCAATTATTTGGGTGCCGGTTGCCGCATTAAGAATGCCGTTAAACGTTGCGAGTCCTGTAGCCACCCCAAAGGTAGAACCTGT
>CAYVPM010000499.1:0-2303 GCA_964453475.1 uncultured Saprospiraceae bacterium
GAGCACCCTGTTTTTGACCGCCAGCGACATCACCGGCGCCACATACTCCTGGATAGGCGCCAATTTCGCTTCTGCAGACAAAGACCCGGTGCGGCCGAACGTGGTAGCTACTTATGAAGGCACGTACACGGTGCAGGTGGTGGTAAATGGTTGTGCCTCCGGTACAAGCACCGTTTTTGTGGACGTGATGGCGCCGCCAGCCACACCGATCATTGCGCCGCCATCGCCTACGCGTGTTTGCCTGGATCAGGCCATCGCCGAATTTATCCGGATTAACAACCCGGTTTTTGGCACTATTTATTCATGGATTGACCCCGATACGGGTGATACCCTGCAACACATGACGAACCATTTCCTTAATTTTGCAAACTTGCCCGACTCCTTGAGGACACCTGGCTTGCACCGGTTTCAGGTTTCGGGCTGGAAACAGGACAACCCTAATGGGCAGGGCTGCAGCACTGTATTGTCCAACATCGTTGAAGTGATGTTTGATACCATTCCAAATATTATAGCCACTACCGACCCAAACCACCCAGCTTGTGTTACGCCCAGCACACCCATAATACTGAACGCCGTGCCACCGACAAACGGCATCACCGGGGAGTGGAAACAAACCGGAGGGCCAGTTTACGGCATCAGCGACAAAAACGCCCCGAACACCCAGTTTGCAGGTGTTTCTGGCAATACTTATACCTTTTCCTGGTGCCTCACCAGTGGCGGCTGTGCCAATTTCAGCTGCGCCAACCTCACCATAACGGCAGTGCCGCCCGAAACGGCTAATGCTGGCCCCGATCAGGATGTATGCCCCGGGGCGACCAGTGTTTCGCTCAATGCTGTGCAAGGGCAGCATTCCCCCGGTTCCTGGAGCCAATTGGGACAAATAGGTGTCAGCATCGCAGATTCCCTGGAACCGATGTCGCCCGTTACCGGATTAAACCCCGGCAACCGCTATTTCTTTACCTGGACACTGGCCGATATTGGTTGTGGGGAAGCATCCGATGTTGTTGCCATAACATATTACAGCGTGAAACCGGATATTATTGGCGATCCGTTCCCTTGTTCGGAAGAAAACTGTACCCTGCTGCAAGCCCAGGGCCTGCAAAGCTGGGAATCAGGTCAGTGGACCGGACAACCAGCCTCCCTGGTATTTACCCCCCCCAACCATCCGATTACCAAAGTCTATGGCCTGGTGCCAGGCTTGAACCGGGTATTCTGGACTACAAACAACGGCTTTTGTGGCGACAACTCCAGGGACACCTTCGACATCCACTATGAAATTTACCCAACTGCCGTAAACGATTACTTCCAAGTGGATTTTGGTACCGCGACAGCTTTCCAGGTGCTGACCAATGATATATTACCAACCGACCCGCCTACAGTAGCAATCATCATACAACCGATGAACGGGACGGTCACCGCCAATAATACCAATGGCTCCTTTACCTACCGCCCATTTTCCGGCTTTGCCGGGGAAGATGCCCTGGTGTACCAGATATGCAACTCGAAATGTGGGCCAAATGCATGCAGCAATGCCACGGTCTTTTTCACAGTAGGCCAAGCGGGCGCATGCGATATTCCAACCATTATCACCCCGAATGGTGACGATTTTAATGATGTGTTTAAAATACCGGGCGACTGTTATGTCTTTGGCGAAGGGCAGAGCACCATTGCCGAAGTGACCATTTTCAACCAGTGGGGCGATCATGTATTCAACGACAAGGCGTTTTTGCCCTCCAGTTCCTGGGACGGGCAGTACAATGGGGAAAAGCTACCCGCCGGCACCTATTACTGGGTGGTAAAGTTTGAGGCAGAAGAAAAGGCGCGTTCCGGTTTCTTATTGATTCAGCACTAAAAGCCGATCTATGAAAAAAGGCTACCTATTCATATTATTGGCGTCTATGCCCATGCTCGCTGCAGCACAGCAGGAGCAAATGTTCACCCAGTTTATGTTCAACAAACTGGTATTCAACCCTGGCTATGCGGGCAGCTTTGTCTCCCCGACCCTCACCGCTGTTTACCGGCAGCAATGGGTCGGCCTCGAAGGCGCCCCGAGCGCGCAGGTGGTTTCCTACAATCAGGCCGCTGTAAACGGCCGGGTAGGGGTGGGCGGCACCATCATGCGCCAGCAAATCGGCATCAGCACAAACCTGACATTCGATGTGGCCTATGCCTACCGCGTGAAGATGCAGCGCGGCACCTTTGCCTTTGGACTGCAGGCCAGCATGCGCAACATCCGCCAAAACTGGGCCGACGATCGGATCAAACCCATTGATCAAAATGACCAGGGCATCCCCACCGACCCC
>CAYVPM010000499.1:2313-3907 GCA_964453475.1 uncultured Saprospiraceae bacterium
CCCAAAAGCAAGTTTTTGCCCAATTTTGGGGTCGGCGTGTACTATTTACCGTACAATGACAGCTGGTATGCAGGGCTGGCGATACCACGCCTGGTGGGTAACAGTATTGATTTTGCAGAATTTGGGGCAGAATTTTCGAAAGAAGTACAGCATGTCAATGCTATGGGTGGCATGACCTTCAAGCCCAATGAGGAATTGAGCATAACCCCGCAGGCCTTGTTCCGTTACGCCATCGGTGCGCCATTCGACGCCGAAATGAATGTAAGTGTGTTGCTAAAGAAAAAATTTTACGGCGGGCTTACATATCGTGTGGGTGGAGACACCAAGGCACTGGGTGAAAGCGTTGATGTCATGCTGGGCATGCAGATGACCGACAACCTGTTTTTCAGCCTGTCGTACGACATCGGTCTGACGCGCCTGCGCAAGTTCAACCCCGGATCGGTGGAAGCGACTGCCCGCTGGTGGTTCAATCCGCCCGCAGAAGGAGAAGTCGCACCGGACAGGCCGTTCTAACATCATTAAAAATAAATTTCGCAATACATGAAGCAACATCTAATCCGCTTACTACTCCCATTCTTCTTGCTTTCCCTGGCATTCGGTGCTGTAGCGCAAACATCCTCCAAAAGCAAATCCAAAGACCGCTTTCGGGAGAAAGACGACCGCCGCTACCCGATCCGCCTTGACAATGCAACGGCTTTGAATCAAGCGGGAACAGACTATTTGCCGGCTTATTATGACAACGGCATCGTGTTCGTCACCGCGCGGGCAAAAAAAGGGCCGCGTGACGAAAGCTCGAAAGAGCCCTTTACCGAGCACTTTTTCTCCGCTTTTGATGCTTTGGGGAAATTGCTGCCGCCGGAAAAATTCCACTTCAATCAATTAAAACGGACCGACTTCAACGAAGGGGCTGTCACCTTTACCCGCGACCATAAACTGGCCCTCATTACCCGGCTCAGCAACGAAGACGGCATTATGAAGGTCGGTAAAAGCGGCAGGTCGACACAGAAAATATACAAAACCTATTTTGGCTTTCCCGACTGGACAAAACCCGTGGAAATGCCCTTCAACAGCGACGACTATTCCTGCATGCACCCAAGCATCAGTCCCGACAACAAAAAGATTTTCTTCGCGTCCGATATGCCTGGTGGTTTGGGCGGCTTTGATCTGTATGTGGTGCACAAAACCGCCGATGGCTGGGGCCCACCCGTTAACCTGGGGCCAAACATCAATACGGACAAGCAGGACTTGTTTCCCAATATCAGTTTTTCTGGTACACTATATTTCTCCTCCAACGGCCGCTCCAACAGCCTGGGCGGCATGGACATCTATTATGTGAACAACCCCTTGAACAATCCGGAAGAGGTGGTGAACATGGGCCCCCCGTTTAATTCTGCCGCCAACGACCACAGCTTTATCATCGACGAGGATGGGTACAGCGGCTATTTTGCCAGCAACAGGGCCGATCTGAACTATGGCAAAGACAATGGCAAGGACGATATTTTCCAGTTTTTTGCCCCCAAAGGCATCGAAGGTACCGGTAAGCCTGAAACCAATGCGGCCCGAATCACCGTCATCGACCAAAAAACGGGGGAGC
>CAYVPM010000500.1:0-3903 GCA_964453475.1 uncultured Saprospiraceae bacterium
GCAGGATAAGCATGAGTAGTGTAATTAGTGCTGCCAAGGTTGTAGCCCGAACCACCAATTGTAAGGGGCGTGCCATCTTTCCAAAGTCCTTGGAGGTAGTTATAGTACTCCAATGGGGCGCTAGGATTGGTTTGTGCTGGATTGGAAGGACCGAAATAGGAAAACCGGGACAGCGCTCTGTCTTGAAAAGTCACTGTCTGAATCGGGATTTCATCACCGAAATTGGGTATGCCTGAACAATTGTCATCCACTGCATCCCGGTTGTAGGAATAAAAGGTGTTGGTCGCCGGGATCGAGCCGATGTAGTCGTCCAAATGGCAGCCCAAATCAAAGTCGGTAAAAAATCCCAGGAAGCAGCTATCGTACAAGAGGACTGACCGGTTTATAAATTCGAAATCGACAAATATTGAATTTTCAACCGACTCATTTTGCGGACAATCATAAAGGTATGCCGATATGGCAAGGTCAAATTTCATGGGCAAGGCATTTGAATTTAAGTGTATGCTGTCGTCGTTCATCACCCACCAGGCCATTTTATCCCCTTTGATTAATGGATAGTCCCCTTCGAACACATTGTACATTCCATCTTGGTTAAAGTCTACAAACGGGGCCAATTGTAGTTGCCGATCCGTTTTTATCTTAGTAAAGTCAATATTGTATTCATTGTATCGATTGCCTTTTGCGGGCCAGGTGAGCAAATCGTAGGGAACTGATTCATTCAGGGTTTGGTCTTTCAAATAATCACGGCGCATAGATGAAATCGCTGTTTCCGTAGCCAGCCAAACCCGGTTGAAATCTCCATTGTGCCCAGCTATAAGACCCGAACGAAAATCTGCATTCGGGCCCGAGAAATCTTCCGCTGCAAGGTGAAGCTGCCCATCAGCGTCAAAACCGCCGATCTGCGGGGAAAAAGTGAGCATGGTGGTGGCATCCCCATTTGATGGTGATGTCAAAGTGCCAGCGTAGCCATTAAAAAACAAGGAAGCAGTAGGCTCGAATGTTGCCTTTACCCCATCATTTTTTAGCTGTCTGTTTTGCACAAAAACTTGGCCAGGGGATGTTTCCGTCGCCCCGAAAGCATCTGTTTTGATACCATAAAATGTAGTTGGCAGTGCAGCGATGGCTGTAAAGAAATATCCCCCATCTGGCATTGCCACTACCCTTGTTCCTGTGCCTTTTTGATAGGTTCTCGACCAAATTTGCTGTCCATTGCCAGCAGTTTTTAGCAGCGCGACAGTATTCGCAGCAGTTGTCCCCGTGGCCACAAATCCTCCGTCCAGCGTACTTGCAACATGGTTGTACTGTTTATCTGCATATACTTGCGACCAGATAATATCCCCGTCAAAAGTCAGTTTTACCAATACTGCTTTTTGATCGGAATTGCTGCCACAGGCGATAATGCCATCGGAAAGGCCCGCAGCATTGAAAAAACTATAAGGCAGGGTCTTTGAAAATGTCGGTTGCCCAATGCCATCAAACCCCATCACCCCGCCATCCGGGCTTAAAGCGATAAAACCATTGTTAACCGCCAGTGCCGCAATACAAGCCGAGTTGGTAGGGAAAGCAAGCGGCTTTTGCCAAAGTTGGGTGAGGGCGGTGCTTCCTTGGGCGCGTACCTTATGGATATACTTTCTGCCGAATACAACCACCGTGCTATCGTCTAACGCGACCACTGCAGCACCTAAATGGTTCGGGTTGCCAAGGCTGTCGGGCAACTCGAGCGATGCCGTATAACCTACCTTGGGCTTGAAAATCCGCAGCGAATACCCCGTATTTCCGCTAATCTTGCGCAAACCCGAGAAGAAAAATAGCTCGCCTGTTATCGGATCAACCCGCCGGCGCACAAAATTGGAAATCTGGATGTTTGTTGGAAGCGAATTGTATCCCGTACAAGTTCCGAACTGGTCAAATTCAGCAATTTTTTCTCCGCTGGAAATCAATATGCGTCCATCAGTAAAGGATACACCATGGTAGGCAAACGGAAGTGATTTCAGGAACGGAATCTGCTGGTTCCAAGTATTTTGGCTGAAAGCTGCCAAAGAAAGCATCAAAAACAGGTATGTTAAGCGTATCTTCATGTTCAAGTATTTTTTCGTAAAAGTAGTGGCCGAAACGCGCTTTCAGCAAGCCAGTTTTTACCTAAAGTCAGGTTCCTGACCGCCCTGACCGCCTGCTAATTCCATCGAAATATGCCACAGCTTTTCATCAAAATTCCATATCCCGTGTTAACAATACCATAAAAGCACCATCTTCATACCACACTTATGGATATTTGTGCGTCTCAACGACGATTTCAACATTCACCAAAAACAACAAAACAAATAATACAACGGATGAAAAGTATCATTGCCCTCTCTTTTTTCTCTGTCCTTTCCATTTCCGCAATACTCGCCAACGGCGGCCCTGGATTCAACATCAGGGTCAAACTGGAAAACTACCCGTCAACCCAACTGGTGCTTGGCTTCCACTTCGGCGAAAAACAATACGTTAAAGATACCGTGTCCCTTGGCGCCGACGGCTGGTTTACCTTCTCCGCTGACACCCTGCTGCCTCCAGGTATATACCTTATGGTGCTGCAGCCCGACAACAACTACCTGCAAGTGCTCATACCAGAAAACGACCAGGACTTTAGCCTGACCACCGATGTAAAGGATTCCATCAACAAGATGAAATTCAAAGGATCGACCGACAACGAAGCCTTTTACGATTACTTGCGCTTTCTCAACAAACAACGCCCGGAAGCCGACTCGCTGCGTGCAAAACTTGGCCGCGCTAAAGGGAATGCAGTCGACTCGTTGCGGCTCACCAAAGAACTCAGCGGTCTGGATGAAGTGGTGAAAAAATACCAAAGGGACATCGTGGCAAAATATCCCGGCTCATTGACAGCCCGTATCACCATGGCTTCCGTCGAACCTGAAATTCCGGAATTCAAAGGTGATGAGGCCGAAGTGCAACGCAAGCGTTACTACTATGCCCGCGCCCACTATTTTGACAACATCGACATCACGGACCCGGCCTTGCTGCGCAGCCCGGTGCTGCACCCTAAAGTAGAGCAGTTTATCACGAAATTAACCCCGCAACACCCTGATAGTGTGAATGTCGCCCTGGATTGGCTGTTCAGCAAGACCAAAGCCAACCCCGAAATCAACAAGTACTTTTTGGTGCATTTCCTGAATTATTACGCTAAATCGACCATCGTTGGCTTTGATGCTTGCTATGTGCACATCGCGCTCAATTACTACTGCATCGGCCTGGCGCCCTGGACGAAAAAAGAAGACCTGGAAAAAATCTGCGACAACGCTGCCCGCCTGGAACCAATTTTGATTGGCAAAACTGCCCCCAATATTGTAGTGTCCGACCGCAACAACCAGCAGCATGCGCTCTGGGATGTAGATGCCGACTACACCGTAATTTTCTTTTGGGCGCCCGATTGCAGTCACTGCAAAAAATCGGCGCCGCACATGGTGGAGTTTGCCGAAAAATTCAAAAACCGCGGCGTGAAAGTTTTTGCTGTCTGTACTGCGGTTGCCAAATCCATGGAAGAAAAAGACGTGCCTGACTGCTGGGAAGGTATCAAAGAAAAAGGCTTCTCCGATGAGCTGTTTATGAACATGGTTGACCCCTTCATCCGCAGCCGCTACAAAAAGTTGTACGACGTGCAAACCACACCGCAAATCTTCATACTCGACCGCAGTCACAAGATACTGATGAAGCGCATCGGCGCCGAGCAACTTATCAAAGTGATGGAGGAGTTGATGCGGTTTGAGAAGGAGAAGAAGAATAAATACAGGGGTGAGGGGCGGCTTGGTTTTATCGGCCAACCAACTATTGGATTGCGCGGCGTGAGGATGTGGCTGTCTCATAAGCCCCAGCGGGGCTTTACCTTTGTAGACCCGGCATATA
>CAYVPM010000501.1:0-516 GCA_964453475.1 uncultured Saprospiraceae bacterium
AAAACAATGCTGTGCAAACCGTCCACCGTCTACCGTCCACCGTCCACCGTCTACCGTCTACCGTCTACCGTCCACCGTCCACCGTCCACCGTCTACCGTTTAATAACCATCCCCAGCGTAACCCTGTTGATTCTGCTGGTGTTCCGTCCCTTGAGGATGAAGCCTGAGCTGATATAGAAACCCGTTTTACCGTTGTCGGAATAATAGGCGGTTCCGCCCACTTGGGTGTATGAAACGCCAAAAGCCTGGGCGAGGTCGGGAACCTCCGGCGCGTAGTCATTTCCAGCCGCTGTGTACTGCCATTCAGCCCAGGCATCGAGGTAGTAATGTTTGGCCGGGAAACCTATTTTAAGCAAATATGTACTGAAATTTTGTGGCTGGATGGGCTCATAATCAGGCCTTTCTACGCGTATTTTTGCGATGTCGCTTTCAGCAAGCTGATCGAGGCGCAGGTGGTAGCCGCCAGTGAAGTTTAAAAAAACACCTGCCGAGGTTTCCCATTGAGCAATTATTTTG
>CAYVPM010000501.1:526-3903 GCA_964453475.1 uncultured Saprospiraceae bacterium
GGGAACAGTAATTGCTTTTTGGCCAAGGGCACCTGTAGCTGTAGGTTCATAGTCGCTCATTGGAAAAGTGGCGCCGGTGCCAAACAGGATGCCGATTTTTCCCAATTTGTTTATTTCTTTGTAAAAAGGGCGGTATTTCACGAACAGCCCCCCATCTTGCAGTCCGCTTTGGGTAGGTGTAAAGACAGCAGTAGCTGTACCGACAAGGTCAATTGATTTTGACAATCCGTATTCGGCAAACAAACTGAGCGCTTGACCGTTGTAAGGTTCGTCATAAATTTGACCGCTTGTACCTTCGAACTTTTTAGCGTTGTTGAAAGAAAACGAAGGGGCGAGGTCAAGATTCCCCTTGCCTTTCAAATAGCCGTCGAGCGGCCCTTGGGCAAAGACGGCAGTTGGGAGCAGCAGGGCGATGACAAATTTGGGCATGAAATTTTCTGTTAAACAAATGGCTACGGACAAAAACCCATTTAGACGCAAATTTTTACATATTGGTAAAGACATGAAAACCATTGTTTTAAAAATTGTTATTTGGATCGTCGTGCTTGCGCCAAACTTGGTTTTGGCCCAGGACTTTTGCGTTCAATTAGCGGCCTATGATGCGCGGCAACCGGCTTCTTACTTTAAAGACAAAGGGGTTGAGCATTACACTGAAAGCGCCGACAAGTCGGGCATTTATTGGTATTCAGCAGGCAGGTACACTACCCGGGAGGAAGCCGAGGTCATTCAACAAGCGATGGTGGCCAAAGGTTTTACCCATGCGCTCATCATCGACGAGGCCGAACAGCGCCTCTTGTCCGACCTTGATTGCCCCTATATCCGCGATGGTATAGTGTTCGTGCACGACCCCAGCTACAATCCCGCCGAAAAAAGCATCTACTTTGACTTTGGTAAATCCAGCCTTGACCCGGAATCTAAAAATACCTTGAATGAACTGTACCTGGAACTGAATCGGAAACCTGGCGCCACCCTCAAGATTCGCGGGTATACAGACGGCGTGGGAGATGGGGCGGCAAACCTGGAGCTGGCAGCCACCAGAAGCCGCGCCGCGCGGGATTACCTCATTTACAAAGGGATTAGGGCCGATCGCATGTTCATGGAAGTGTTTGGAGAGGCGGCGCCCGCCGCGCCCAACGCCGAAGATGACGGCTCAAACTCGGGAAAAGGCCGAGACCTGCCCCAAAACAGAAAGTGGAACCGCCGCGTCACTTTGGCGTTGGAAGAACCCGAAGGGCCATCCAAAGCTAACTAAGTTGGTTCACCACTAAATGCCAACAATTTAACAAGTATAGTTGTTAAGCATAATAATGGCCATTTACTCAATTCGCGATCTGGAAAAACTGACAGGCATAAAGGCGCACACCATTCGTATATGGGAGCAACGCTACAACCTCATCACGCCTGCCAGAACAGACACGAACATCCGTTTTTACACGGATGAAAACCTGCGCCTGCTTTTCAATATTGCCCTGCTGAATCGGAATGGCCTGAAAATCAGCAAGGTGGCGAAAATGAAGCCTGCAGAGATTGCTGCAAAAGGCGCCGCACTGACCCAAGGCGCTGCTAACAACAACAGCCAAATCGAAGCGCTTACCCTGTCCATGATCGACATGGACGAATCTGCCTTTGAAAATGTGTTCAGCGGGTATTTGAAACACCACGGCTTTGAGGCAACTATGGTGGACCTCGTTTATCCCTTCCTCGACAAGTTGCGCGTGCTTTGGCTCACAGGAAGCATCAACCCGGCCCAGGAAAAATTTATTGGTCATTTGATCCGCCGCAAACTCATGGGCATCATTGATCAGTTGCCGCTTGTTGCCCCCAAAAATGGCGCGGAGAAAATTCTCTTGTATTCACCAGAGGGCGAATCGCAGGAACTGGCGCTGCTGTTCATGCAATACCTTATCCGCAGGCGCGAAATTCAAGCTATTTACCTGGGCTCAGGGGTGAATTTGAATGACCTGAGCGACGCCTGCCTTCTGCTGCGCCCTAATTATGTGTTGACCATCATTCAGGATCCCATCCCCCGGCAACCTATTCAGGGCTATATCGACCAAGCGGCGGAATGTATTTCCAATGGCCAGTTGCTGCTGACGGGAGGGCAGTTGTTCGTGGGACCAGTGCAATTGCCCGCTAATGCGAAAGTGCTCAATGGGTTGAGAGAAACCCTTGAATTTTTAGATGCTTTGCACTTGAAGCAGAAATAAACTTATTTTTTTTGAAGCGCATCCTTCAGTTTCAAATCCACTGGGCTGGGCGATTTCAATTTGTTCAGCCATTTTTCAGCCAATTCTATCCTGCCTTCATGCGCTGCGATCCTGCCGCATAAGGAAAAAATGGCCTCCTCAAGCGAACTGAACTTCATCTCGTCAGTCTTAAGCTCCGAAAGGTTGCGCAAGGTTTCAGAAATAGCCCCAGCCGGGATGTTGGGCTTTTCGGTAAACAAATAACGCACATCCAATGCAATGCCCGCATCCACCTTTTCATACTGTCCCCATACCACCATTTTGGCGCCGCATTTCTGACCAGCCATGACAGCCTCGTTCATGCCGGGGGTTGTGTTCTCAAATCGGTTTCCAGAAAGGATTTGAACGTCGCTGGACAAATTGTTGCGGACCGTCAGGTCACGGATCCGTGTTTGAAGCGCCAGGGCGGGGTTTGATGACGCGGCTCCCAGGTTCTGGAAAGGAATCAGCAAAATGGGTAAAGCAGTTTGATCAAATTTGGGACATTCGTTTGCTTCTTTCTCTTTGCGGCCTCCCTGGCCTGTCAGCAGGATCCCCGCGATTAATCCCAACAGCAACAAAATTCCTCCGCCGATCAACCAAAAAACGCGGTTCGATTGCTTTTCGTCGCGCTCAACCTCCAGCTCCGGCTTGCGACCGGCCATCAGGTCGTCGGTGATGCTGACGATGGCATCGTTGGTTTTGTTGTAGGCTTGCTGGGCTTCGGAAAAATCTAAAATGCCTTTGAGTTCTTTTTTTCTGGCGCTGTTGTAATTGGCCTCCACCACACGTAGAATGCGGAGGGCCTCCGGGCTGCTTTTTTCTTTTTCCAGATGGGTAATCAACAGCCGTAGCGCCTGGGCAGTATCGCCCTGGCTGAGCAACTGTCGGACGGAGTCGAAGATCGTCATGGGCCAATGCAGGTTTGGTTAGATTTAGGTTCTATTAAAATGGACCGCACTCGAACGAAATATTTAGTTGTTCGTTTTTTAATGCCAGGCCATTTGAAACATTCCCCGGATGCAAAAATGCAAAAAAAATGGGGCTTTTCAGATAATTTAGCCAACGCAGGGGAGGCATGAATAAAGGATATTTACAATCATTGTAAAATCAGGCATTTGTTTTTTACCCGCCGAAGCCCTATTTCAGGGC
>CAYVPM010000502.1:0-3903 GCA_964453475.1 uncultured Saprospiraceae bacterium
TTTAAGGTGATTTTGTTGAAAGCTTATCTTCCAGCATATCGGGCTTGTACACCGCCACCGCCACGTGGTATTGCAGAATATCTGCCAGGGCATCTTTCTTGTCGGGCTTCAAAAGGCCTTCCACTGTGCCTGCCGGCAACTTGTCGAAACCGGCATTGGTTGGTGCAAATACCGTGAAGGGCCCGGCATTGGAGAGCACATTCACCAGGTCGGCTGCCTTAACTGCCGTGACAAGTGTGGTATGATCGGGACTGCCGGCAGCTACTTTCACGATATCTTTTTGTGAAACATCGTCCTGAACGGCTGATTGGCCACCGCCGAGTGCGGTTTCAGTTGAACTGGCTGCACCGGGACTTGGGGCAGAATTGGTACAATTTGCTAGGCCGATGATAGCCAAAACACTAAGGAGAAGAATGCTTAAGTTTTTCATTTTTAAATAATTGTGCAGTAAAAAATTAGGCAATTATACCCAGTTACACCTTGCGTTCAGGTTGATTTTCATTTCGCGCAGATTTTACGCAGATTCGGTTGCACAGATTTTACGCAGAAACGTCTGTGCAGAATCTGTGCATTTTTTTTCTGCGTAAAATCTGCGCGAAAACAACCCGACAGTTTCGTGTGTATTAAGTATAGTCATTAAAAATCATCTTGTTTTTCAGGTAAACAAAATCGGTTTCATGGCAGGTTTTTCATCCATCAGTTGTTCCGGTGTGAGAGAGGGTATCACCTTTTCCGCTTTGTCCATGAGATACACCATGAAACTACGCATGAGCATGAGTCCAAAAGGCATGCGCTCCACCACAACAGCGTACAAGCTTACAGGCCGGAAAGGCACATCCCCTACCCCGTCGCGATTGAGGTCATAGCCTTCGTAGCGGTCCCAATAGTTACTGTCGAATGTGTTGAGCACCAGGTGGCCATTGGTTGAAATGTCGAATGAGTTTCCGAAAAAATTGTTCCGGCGAATCTCGTTGCCATCACAACTGGCTTGCACGCGCAATGCCCAGCCATTTTCCTGAAATACATTCTGTTCCAGAACAATGCGGCTCGCCCCTTCCATATACACCGCTGCGGAGTTGTGCTCGAAGCGGTTTTTCCAGATATGGCTGTCGGAAATTTCCTTGAGCAGCAGGCCATAGGCGGCGCTGCCCCAGTTGTATCCGAACTCATTTTCCGTCATCTGAACTTTCCTGGAATACATAACTGCCACTCCTGCGCCATTCTCCCGAAAGCGGTTGTGGTGGTAATAATCGCTGTGGGAGAACATGAAATGCAGGCCGTAGCGGAGGTTACGCTCGCTGGTATTGTCGCTGATTTCAGAATCGGTTACAAACTCAAAATAGATGCCATCACGCTGCCCCGTCAGGTAATTGTGCTCAATGAGCGCCCGCGAGCAGTTCCACAGGTGCACGCCGTTGCCGGAGTTCTGCTCTTCTTTGAGGATGCCCTGCACGTCATTGCCATTTACCTGGCAATCATGTGCATCAGAGAGGTAAATCCCGAAATTGCAATCGCGCAGGCGGTTGTGTTCTACGGTGACATGGCTGGCAGAAAGCACTTTGATACCTGCGATGTCCTTTGTGCTGAGCTGACCGCTGTTGCGCAGCTCGAAGCCCCGGATACAAACATAGGAAGCCGTGACCGTAATGATCTCGAACTGGTGCTGGCCATCCAGCACCGGGTAGTCGATGCCGATCAAGGTGAGTGGTTTCGTCACTTCAAGATTGCCTTCTGCATAATAGCCCGGATACACTAAAATGGTGTCGCCTGCCTTGGATTGCTCCAGTGCTGGCTTTATGGCCGAAACTGCCTGGTTGGCGCCAACGTGAATGGTGCTAGCCGACAGCGCCGGCGCCATGCACAGAAGGAAGAATATTTGAACGTGGAGGTGTTTCATTTTATACTATGATTCGCCTGATTTTTGTGATTGAGTTTGATTGATTCAACTGCTGTTCAATTGATTACAAGGATTGGCATGCACAAAACCAAGCGGCGTGAGGTATAAGTTTTTTCAGCAGCAATCATGCACTAAGCACACAGCCCAAGCGCGAAGCCAATTATCACATTATCAAATTAACTCAAAACTGCTTTTTGACCAATTCCCAATTCATTTCCGTGCCGCCGCCAATTTGCGCCTTCAACGCATCGCGATCTTGTGCCGTGGAAAAACTGGCGATATCGCCGCGCATCGGGCTTTTGATGGCATCGTTTTGCAGGAAAAATGCTTTTTGGACATCGACAAAAGCGCCCGTATGGTTGAAATCAACGCTTACAATTTGCGCAACATCACTTTCAAACACGGTGCCGCCTTTCAAAAAGGAAGTCAGGCAGTTTAGGTCGTCAAATATAAAAGCCTTGCCTTTTTGGGTAACAATTTCAGCACCGAAACGCTTGTCCGTGAGGGTCATTTTGCAAGCCGCGCAGGCATCTTTTCCGTAGCGGATAGGCTCGGGCCCTGAGCTACACCCGATGGCAGTTGTGATGGCAAACGCGGCAGCCAACAATGATCCTTTCGCTTTCATATTTGCAGTCTTGATTTTTTTGTCCTTGATGTATTCCCAGCCAAACAGCACAATGGCCAAGCTGCACACCGCGATCAGTACCCAGGCCCCAGTGTCGGGGCCAGAGTAAGCCGTGAAGTTGAGCAGGTTTTTATACCCCAGTACTGGTGGCTGATAGGCCATACCTTCCACTTTGATGGCGGCGTTCGGATCCAGGTGATGGCCATATTCGTAGCCCCAGCGCCAGAAGTCCCACAGTGCCGCGATGCCATAAACGAAAGACAAAGCGATGAAAGCGAGCAGGATGCGGGCGCGCCCGGTAATGGCCGCCAAAAGTCCAAGAGCGATCAAAATGCCCAACAGTATCCCAATGAACTGGAACTCCGGGAACATCTCCACACTGATATGCTTCATGCCTATGTAATGGTTGAGGCCGTTGATGATGTCGATGCTGCCGCTGAGCTTGTTGTGCCAGATTTTCATCGTCAAACCTTCCGGGTATTGGGGCGCCCAGAGCATTATTTGCCATAGGGGTACAAAGAAGGTAATGACAAGAAAGAGTGAGCCAATGGCCAACAATATGCGGGTCGTTTTGCTAATTGTCATTTTTTTAGTGGATTGTAGGTTGGTAGCACGACTTTCAAGTCGCCCGAAAAAGGCCATTCTTGGTCGCTTTTTTCCAAGTATAGACGACCATGAATGGCCTTTTTCGGGCGAAATAAATGTCGCGCTACCGGGTTATTTTGCGTTGCCCGTAGGTTCAACCTTGTTGTTGGTGCCGAATTTCAATGGCACTGAAGACCCGCGTGGCGAAACCCGCACATAGCCCTGCATTTCCTGGTGCAATGCCGAACAGAAGTCGGTGCAGTAGATCGGGAACACGCCCACGCGGTCTGGCACCCATTTGAGGGTACAGGTTTCGCCCGGCATGATCAGGATTTCGGCATTGTTGGCACCTTTTACAGCAAAGCCATGCGGCACGTCCCAGTCTTGCTCCAGGTTGGTGACGTGGAAATAAACCTCATCGCCCAGTTTTATGCCTTCAATGTTGTCGGGCACGAAGTGCGAGCGGATTGAAGTCATGTTGATATGCACCTTGTTGCCTTCGCGGAATACTTTGGCTTCTTTCTCGCCTTTGGCCACGTAGGGGTGCTTATTGTCTTCAATTTTAAAGAATTTAACCGTTTTGGGCACTACCAAGCTGGCGGGGATGGCTTCGGCATAGTGTGGTTCGCCGGCTGTCGGGAAATCGAGCAGCAGCTTCATCTTGTCGCCGCTGATGTCGTAAAGCTGGGCCGATTGTGCCAGCTCGGGGCCGGTAGGCAGGTAGCGGTCTTTGGTGATCTTGTTGTAGGCAATCACGTATTTACCCCATGGTTTGCGCGTTGGGCCTCCGGGAATG
>CAYVPM010000503.1:0-3895 GCA_964453475.1 uncultured Saprospiraceae bacterium
CAGCAAGTAGATTTGGATGACTCGCTCAACAACCTCGATGCCCGTCGAATGCTCCTGCAAACCTATTTCGAACTTGGCGAATGGAATGCCCTCGAATCCCTATTCCAAAGTTTCGGGGCCTATCTCCGCCGCCAAAAAAACCTGGGCTACCATCGCTCCAACAACGAAAATTTGATCCATTACACCAAAAAACTGCTCGAAATTGACAGAAGTGACCGCATGGCCATGCGCCTCCTCCACAACGAACTGGAGCGCCGCACAGATGTTGCCGAAAAAGATTGGCTTTTGGAGCGGATGGCGATGGACGGTGGACGGTAGACGGTCGCGACATTTCATCGACCATTAATAATTGAGTTTCAGCACCTTAAAATTGGGAAATAAATGGACCTTTATGACGTATTAATGTAGATTTGCAAAACAAACATCAACCGAAACCTGACCAAACCGCTGAAAACCAATCCCAAGCTAATCAATAATAAGCTCCTACGCCAAGGCTTCGGCGGGTAAACCGTCCACCGTACCATGAACCTTCCAGAACTAAAGCGCCAGTTAGAAGAAATGCTGCTCGACCAGGGGTTGTTGGTCAAGGCATTGCAGCAATTGCGCGACCTTTTGCCGGAAAATTCCGAAAAGCGGGTCACCGTACTGACCCTGCTCGGCCGCCTCAACGACGCGAACAAAAAAGCACTGCGCGGCACACTTGACAATACAGCTTTGCAAACGGAGTACAACGCGATCCGGTCCGATTTGTCTGACCTGGTGCAGGGATTGGAAGCAGCTGATTTTGATGTAAAATCCGGCGGCGGGGAAGCCGGCTCCGCCAAGGCTTCGGCGGCCAAACAAGGCAATGTTCTTTATCGAATCCCCCATAGCATGCCGCTGCGGCAGGAGACAGAATGTGTCGTCCGCATCGCCATCGATGAAGACGCCATCGTGGAAGAAATCACCCTCGACGACCAGGTAGTATTGAAAAACCTCTCCCGCGTTTCCGACCTCATGCAGGTGGAACTCGGCGACCCGGCCAAACAGCCCGTTTTTGCCATCAGGAGTACCAGCCCCGCACAACAGCTTGTCACCGACGAAGGTTATACCCAGTGGTTTTTTTATGTAGAACCCCTGCGGGGACGGCCTCCATCCCTTGGAAGTAAAGGTGTCGGTTCTGGAACTGGCCTTTAACCAGGTGCACCGCAAAGAACTCGTATTCCGGGAAACCATCGAGATTTTCACCGAAAGCGAGGCTGGAGGTGTTGCCGAAGAAGCGCCAAAGCCGGCTTCAAGGTTTAAAAATGCCGGCCAGGCCCTGGCATTTGCCGGAGCAGCAACGGACATTGATTTGCAAACCCAGTCGAAAAGCAAAGGGGCGGAATCCGTTGTAGATTTCGGACCGTCTCAGACAAAAGGCGCGCCCCAACAAGCCTCCAGAAACAACACCCAGCGCACGGTAGCACTCTCTCTTGCCCTGCTTTTAGCCGGCAGCTCCGCTACCTGGGCGTTTACACCAGAAGCAACCCGCGATTGGTGGGTAGCCAGTATCGTGCAAGACGATACCCAAGCCTATACCGCTTATCTTGAAAAATACCCAGACAGCCCATACCGGGAAAAAGCGCTGTACCGAAAGGCTGAACGCAGCGCCCTATTGGCCGACCTCCGCGAATACCAGGAAAGTTTCCCGGAAGGGCGATTTCGCGATAAGGTGGCCGTCCGGGTTGCAGCATTGGAAACGCAAGCCTTGGAAAAGGTTATTCAACAGCCCAACCGAAGCAATATTCAACAATTTGCCTCAACGTTCCCGGAAAGCGAGCAGCTTTACCTGGTAAAACAAGCCGCCGAAGCCCGCACGGAAAACCGGAAAGAATTGGTGTCAGCTGTGGAGCAAGCCTATGTCGCCTCTGCCAAAGCCAGGCCGAGCGCTAAAATCGTGTCCGAATATCTGCGCGAATTTCCCAACCGGGACAGCCTGGATGCCATATCGGCCGCTGTCTCCAGCATGCCGGAAGTGATGGCCAAAGTGCAGCCGGAACTGGAAGAAGCCTACTTGAAAAAAATGGAGCAAAACCTCACTGCGGCGAAAGCAGAAGCGTTTTTGGATAAATTCCCGGAACCGCTAAAGAAAGAAAGGTTTGAACAGGTAGTAGCCAAGAAACCGGAGATAAGGAAAAAAGCCGCGACGAAAATGAGGCGGATTCAGGAGTTGAAAAGCATAGAGCAAAAAGAATAGGCCTTTTTCCCCGGGTATCCTCTATCTTTGCGAACTTTTTACCCAAAAAATGGGTTAAAAGCAGCAAATAACGGTGAAAACCGTTCGATTCGTACCAGCACACCATGTTTCCAAAATACAATGTCATCGTTGTCGGCGCAGGCCATGCAGGCTGCGAAGCTGCCGTTGGGGCCGCCAACCTCGGCGCAAAGGTGCTGCTCGCTACCATGAACATGCAGACCATCGCCCAAATGAGCTGCAACCCCGCCATGGGTGGCGTGGCCAAAGGGCAGATCGTGCGTGAAATCGATGCTTTGGGCGGGTACTCTGGCATCGTGACCGACCACACCGCCGTGCAATTCCGCATGTTGAACCGCTCCAAAGGTCCCGCCATGTGGAGCCCCCGCGCCCAAAGCGACCGCATGGCCTTCGCCGCAAAATGGCGCTCCATGCTCGAAGCGCACCCCAACATCGACTTTTGGCAGGAAATGGTGCGCGGGCTCATCGTGAAAGACGGGCGCGTACGGGGCGTGGTGACCGGTATGGGACTGGAAATCGAATCTGATACGGTTGTGCTCACCAACGGCACCTTCCTCAATGGGCTTATTCATATCGGTGAAAAACAGTTCGGCGGCGGCCGCGCGGGCGAAAGCGCTGCCAAAGGCATCACCGAACAACTTGTGGAACTGGGCTTTGAAGCCGGCCGCATGAAAACCGGCACACCGCCCCGCCTCGATGGCCGCAGCCTCGACTACTCAAAAATGGAAGAACAACCAGGCGACGAGCCGCCGGGCAAGTTTTCCTACACCGATACCCCAGCCCTGACCAAGCAACTTTGCTGCTGGAGTACCTACACCAATCAAAAAGTACACGACACGCTGCGCACAGGCTTCGACAAATCGCCCATGTTCAATGGCCGCATCCAGGGCATTGGGCCCCGTTATTGCCCCAGCATTGAGGACAAAATCGACCGCTTTTCCGACAAAGACCGGCACCAGCTGTTTGTGGAACCGGAAGGCCGCGACACCGTGGAAATATACATCAACGGCTTTTCTTCCTCGCTCCCGGAAGACGTTCAGTACAAAGCGCTCAGGCTGATCCCTGGCCTCGAAAACGCCAAAATGTTCCGCCCAGGATATGCCATTGAATACGATTATTTTCCGCCAACCCAGTTGCAAACCACCCTGGAAACCAACCGCGTAAAAGGGCTTTACTTCGCCGGACAAATCAATGGCACCACGGGCTACGAGGAAGCTGCTTGCCAGGGATTGATGGCAGGCATGAATGCGGCGCTTGCTGCCAAAGACGAGGCGCCACTCGTGCTCAAGCGCTCCGAAGCCTACATCGGCGTATTGATCGACGACCTCATCAACAAAGGCACCGAGGAGCCTTACCGCATGTTCACCAGCCGGGCGGAATACCGCATTTTATTGCGGCAAGACAATGCCGACCTGCGCCTTACGCCCATCGCGCATCAACTTGGCGTGAAGGGCGCCGACCTGCGCATGGACCGCGTTCGGGCAAAAAACCAGGCCGTAGCGGATATAGAAGCGTTTTTCCGCAATGCCAACGTGTTGCCCGAAGAAATTAATCATTACCTGGAAAGTGTAGATTCTGCACCCATCAGCCAAAAACTAAAATTGTACAACATCCTGCTCCGCCCGCTCACGCTCTATGCGGGGCCTGGCCCGCGCGACT
>CAYVPM010000504.1:0-3893 GCA_964453475.1 uncultured Saprospiraceae bacterium
ATACCAGAATGGAGTTGACAACAATGGGATTGTTACAATTTTGGGCGAACAGGTTGCCGCCAAAAATGCAAAGGATAAAGAAGAGTGTTTGCCTGAAAGTCATAATAATCGGTGTGCGGGAATGCAGTAAAGTACTGCATTATTCAGGTTATGCCAAAAGGATGCCATTTTTTTCGTTTTAAAATCGTTGTTGTAAATTTTTGAAAAACAATACTTTAATAAAATTTTACAAAAAAATAATGTCCGACAAACACTAAAAAATGTCCTTTTTAGCGCTTGAATATGCAGGTACTTTTGCCTTAGATAATTTAATTGGGCAGAATATTGATCGTGTACATTTTTAATCCAGTGCTACTCCGTTTCGATCGCTTTTTTGTCACAAACTCACCGCCCATGGAAAAGAACACTAAAGCTCAGTTTTTCGCTACGCATCCAATGCTTTCCTGCCTCAATGAACAGGAAATGGAGCAAATGGTTACGTGTGCCCAGGTGCGCAAAGCACCGCGCTACCAATTTATTTTCATGCCTGACGAATCGGCCGACCATATTTGTTTTCTGGTGACCGGGAAAGTCAAAACGGGCACCTTCTCCCCGGAAGGGCGTGAAGTTATCAAAGAAATCCTTTCGGCAGGCTCAATGTTTGGCGATATGACACTTGGCGGCGAAACTGCCCGCAGTGAATTCGCGCAGGCGCTTCACGACGAAGCAGTGTACCTCACCGTGAAAGTGAGCGATTTCCAGCAGATCATGCAAAGCAACCAACGCCTGGTGTTTGCCTGCATGAAGCACCTTAGCCAGCGCCTGCAACGGGTAGAAGAGCGTCTGGCAAAACTGGTACTGAAAGATGCCCGCGAACGCATCATCGAATTTCTGGTGGAAGCCGCAGGCCGCGACGGACGCCGGGTAGGCTACGAAACCCTGGTGAAGCACCACCTCACGCAGCAGGAAATCGCCAGCCTAACGGGCACCAGCCGCCAGACGGTGACTTCAGTTTTCAACGACCTGAAGAAATCCAACCTGATCTATTTTAACCGCAACAGCATCCTGATACGGGACGTGGAGAAATTGGCATAGATACTTTCCGCCTTACAGGCAAACACATTCGCTGCAAGTTTGTGATGCAAAGCCTTCCTGGTTCAGGGAGGCTTTTGCTTTGTAGGCGGGCGCTAAATCTTCTCCAAAGTCTTCCCCACAAAGCCCGTCAGCGCTTCTCCGCGCAACATTCCTTGCTGCAGCAGCGCCAGGTTGAGCAGGTATTGACCCAGGTCGTTTTGTTTGTCCTTGTCCTTGATTTTCAGCAGCTTGGTCGCTATGATCGGGTGGTTGGTATTCACCACGACGTTGTAGCTGTCGGGCATATCGCCCATACCCGCCATGCCATGCATCGCCTGCATTTCTTTCATGCGGCGCATAAATTCCGGTTTGGTGATGAGCACGGGCTGGTCTTCTGGCGTCAGGGGCGAAAGCAGTACGGAGGCCCCTTGTTGGTTTTTGGCCAGGGTTTCAAACAGCGACTTTACCGACTCCTGTTCCTTGTCGGATAATACGGAGGTACGGGTTTCTTCTTTCTGTACCAGGTTGTCGATGGTTTCGGAATCGACGCGGACGAAGACAAATCCCAGCTCGGAACGGTATTCCAGGTGCTGCATCCAGTGGTTGTCGAGCACGGTATCGAGGCGCAGTACTTCGTAGCCGCGTTGTTCGGCTGCTTTGATCTGGGCGTGGTGGCCTTCCGGGTCATTGGTGTAGATCACCACCACTTTGCCGTGCTTATCGGTTTGGTTTTCCTTTATTTTTTCCTTGTAATCGTCGAGCAGGCAGTGCTCGCCCTTGGTATTTTCTACCAGCGTGAAATTCTTGGCACGCTCATCAAATTTTTTGTCTGAAATAACGCCGTATTTGATAAAAACGCCCAAATCGCGCCATTTCTGCTCAAATGCCGGGCGGTCGGTTTTGAACAAATCCTGCAGTTTGTCGGCCACTTTGCGGGTGATATACTCGCTTATCTTTTTCACGTTGCCGTCGGCCTGAAGGTAGGAGCGCGATACGTTGAGCGGGATGTCGGGAGAATCGATGACACCGTGCAACAGTAACAGCCACTCCGGTACAATGTCGCGCACGTCGTCGGTGACGAACACCTGGTTGGAGTAGAGGTGGATTTTGTTGCGGGTGACTTCCATGGAATTGCCCAATTTCGGGAAATAGAGCACGCCCGTAAGGTTGAACGGGAAGTCGATGTTCAAGTGTATGGAGAACATCGGCTCGGCGGCCATGGGGTAGAGTTGGCGGTAAAATGCCTGATAATCACTTTCTTGCAGCTCGGTTGGCGACTTTTTCCAAAGCGGGTTGGTGTCGTTGATGATGTTTGGCACCTCGACAGGCTCCTCTTTTTTATCCTCGCCTTCGCCCTTTTCCACGTATTCGGTTTTGGTGCCGAAATGGATTTATATCGGCAGGAACTTTCAATATATTTACAGCAAGCCTTCCAGTTTGAATTTCTCCAGGAAGCTTTTGTTCTCTTCGTTGATGTGCAGCACGATGTCGGTGCCGCGCTCTTTTTTCTTGATCTTTTCAATGGTGTACTCCGGGTCGCCGGCGCAAGTCCATTTGACAGCTTCTGCACCTTTTTGCCATGATTTGGTAATTACTTCTACTTTATCGGCCACCATAAAAGCGGAATAGAAACCCAGGCCGAAGTGGCCGATAACGCTGCTGTCCTTGTATTTTTCCAAAAACTCGGTCGCGCTGGAAAGCGCGATCTGGTTGAGGTATTTCAACACTTCCTCTTCGGTCATGCCAATGCCCCGGTCGCGGATGATGATCTGTTTTTCGGCTTCGTTGAGGATGATGTCGATATGGGTGTCGCCAATTTCCCCTTTTACTTCCCCGCGCTGGGCAAGCACCTGGAGCTTGGTGGTGGCGTCCACGGCATTGGAAACCAGTTCGCGGAGGAAAATTTCGTGGTCGGAATAGAGAAACTTCTTGATGATCGGGAAAATATTCTCCGTCTGGACTGAAATAGTACCTGTCTGCATAATAACTTATGGTTAAATATTGGGCCCGACTGGGCTGGGTGATTGGTTTAGGTAGATCGTTAATTTTCCGGGCCGAAACACCGGAAATTCAGGATTGCGCTGCATAACAATACTTTCCTGGTCATTTACCTATTTCAAAGGCCATGCCATTACATGGCTTTCTGTCAAATTGTCCGTCCGTAGCAAACAGGGTTCATTGTTATGAAAATCAATGTGTTATGCCGGCAGCACCTTGTTTCCCCCCCGATATCACAACCCTTACACCTGCGGCTTTTAAGCTTTTTTGGCACAGTAGTTGCCTAGAATGAAATACCAAAGCGTTGGATATAATCCACAAATATCAACGCATCCGAATCGTTCGGAGAAAGCAACCGTGTAAATGTATTAAGGCCGATTGCGGCCTTAAGTTCGTGGGCGAGGGACCAGTCCATCTGGGGGGTAGGGCTGGTCTCCTCACCACTTCATCCGCCGTAGCTTCAGCGAAGGCGGGTTTCCGTACAAACACAGCCTTTTATACTATGATTCGCCTGATTTGGGTGATTACCAATGATTGATTCAACTGATTTTGAATCGATTACAAACATCGGTATGCGGCAGGAACACCAGGTTTAAAACCCAAATAACTCCTTCATTTTCAGATATATATGCGTATTATCCATGATCCCGCTGAACAATTCAGCGCCGGGTCCAAACGCATATACAGGCACCAGGGTAGCTGTATGGTAGCCTGAATTGAAGCCCAGGTCGAGGCTGTCCAAAGTTGAACCTTGTTCCAGGGCAAGCCCACCGGTTTCATGATCGGCGGTGACGATAACCAGGGTTTCGCCATTAGCGGCGGCAAATTCCAGGGCGTTGCGC
>CAYVPM010000505.1:0-3887 GCA_964453475.1 uncultured Saprospiraceae bacterium
GTTACCCTGCCGGTGCGCCCTGGTATGACGACTGGACGATGGGCTACCTCGACCCTGTCCAAAAACAGCTGGAAGCAACCTGCAACGGCATCCCGCGCGGTGGAGAGCGTTTTTCCGGCAATTACCTCCAGTATTACGTAGTGTTCAATACCGACCTCGCCCTCGAGGCTGTGGAGCATATTGCCGCTACCGCCCCCGTTAAATTCCTGCTCGACATACACATCGGCCGCCGCGAAAAACAAGTACAGATTCCCATCGACCCCAATGTGCCGGAGTATTTGCGCACTTTGTTTCGCATTGTCGAAAAATCGGCACGCAGCATCGCCAGCGAACTTCCCCTGTTGTTTCAGGGCGATCCCTTGCAACCCGAGTTGTTGCCCGAAGGGAAAGAACGCCAACGCATTTCCGGCGAACAAGCCCGGCATTTGCGCATAGAATTGAAGGAACAATGGAACTTCAATTCCAATTTCTGGAATCCACTCACCGAAGCCGCTCCAAAAGAAGTTGTTTTTCTGAACGGCATGGCCGAGGACAAAAAACAGGCCATCGCTGAGCTGCTGGAACAAAAAGTCTCCCTGCCTTTCTACTTGCTCGATTGCGAAGAGGGGATTTTCGAGGTCGGCAGGGAGGAGATATTCGGCGGCGCTCACGAAGGTATGGTCTTCGATGCCTCGCTTTCCTGGGTTATTTACTTCTCTCATCACTACACCCTTACCTTCGGCGGCGATTGGCTGGTACAAGCTGTGAAGGATTTGTATGTTGGCGAGGAGGAGAAGTTGAATGCGTGGTGAAATGGGCTATGTGAGACTTTTTTAGGCCCTGTCTGAAGTCTTCATCCCAAGCCCTGCCTTTTCCTGAAGAATTATGTTCAAAAAAACACTGTCGTGACTAATATCACGAAGTTAAGGCCCCCATACCCCCCATCTTTGTACTAATAATTCATCTCTCATCACTCATCACTCATCTCTCATCTCTCATCTCTCAAAAAAATATGTCTTTAAACGCATTCATTAAAAACCTCTTTGGAACGGGCGAGGCGACTGAAACAGCAACAGCTGACATGAAAAACCGTAATGAAAACCTTTCGGGCGCCAATTTTAAAAAGCAACTGGAAGCATGTGACAATGCGGTGCTTTTGGATGTCAGGACTGCGGGTGAATATGCCCAGGGCAGTATCCCCGGCGCTAAGAACATTGATTTTATGTCTCCCGCTTTCGTACAAAAGATCCAAAATCTGGATAAAGAGGCCACGTATTTCCTCTATTGCCTGAGCGGCAACCGCAGCGGACAAGCTTGCAAACTAATGCACAAACAAGGCTTTGACGTGCGCAACCTGTCTGGAGGCATAGGCGCATTTCCTCTTTAGGCAACAATGGGCAGCTTTTTTCCACTAATCGGCCTGGTGATCGCCGCTTTGGGCATCGGGATTGTTGGGGTCAGCAATGGCCTCCACACCTATACCCAAAAAATGCTGGAGGAGCCGAGTTTGGCAGCCGCCTGTCAGCGGCAACGGATTTTACTGTTGCGCATGCGGAGCATGTTGTGGCTGCTGGTACTGGTATTGGTTGGAGGTGTTTTGTTTTATTATTTGGCTGCAAAAAATGCAGCAGAACACGCTGTTTCAGAAAAAAGAACCCAGTTGGCCCCCGTTTTTGAAAAAGGCAAGCTCTGGGAAGCGCCTGACCCCTACCTGGCAGAAACGGACAAAGAAGCCAAACTCATCCAATATGGCCGCGACCTGATCGTGCACACCCAGGATTATTTCGGGGAAAACGGCCTGGTACGCGCCGGCTCAATTAATGCGATGAACTGTCAGAACTGTCACCTGGACGCTGGTACAAAACCCTTTGGCAACAACTATTTCGCCGTTCAAAGCACCTATCCGCAGCAGCGCGCGCGCTCGGGCTCGTTGGAGACCATCCCTAAGCGGGTAAATGATTGCTTTATGCGCAGCCTGAATGGTGAAGCCCTGGACACGACAAGCCGGGAAATGAAAGCCATACTGGCCTATATGCGTTGGCTGGGCAGCGGTGTGCCAAAAGGGGAAAAGCCGAAAGGCCAGGGCCTGGTAGAAGTGCCATTTTTACCACGGGCAGCCGACCCTTTGGCAGGTCAAAAAATCTATGCGGCAAAATGCGCTTCTTGTCACGGAAACGATGGGCAGGGCTTGCCCATGCCCGACAGCCCACGGAATTACCCGCCACTATGGGGCGCAGTGAGTTACAACGAAGCGGCGGGGTTGTTCCGTTTGTCACGCCTCGCCGGATATGTCAAGGCCAATATGCCATTTGGCGCCACTTTCCAAAACCCCCAACTGACGGATGAAGAAGCCTGGGATGTCGCCGCTTTTGTAAATTCCCAACCGCGCCCCAAGCACCCTTTCCTGGAAATAGATTGGCCTAATATTGCAAAGAAGCCTTATGACCATCCATTCGGGCCATTCAGCGATACGTTCCCGGAAATGCAACATAAATATGGGCCGTTTGAGCCTATCTTGGCGTTTCAAAAGGCGCATAAGTGATTACCATGGAAAAGTACTACCAAATATTCGTAGACAATTTTAAAGGCTATGCCCAATACCTGGCAAATGAGGTAATTAGCCCTCACTGGAGCTGTTATTTTTATTGGCTCATTGCCATATCCATCGCTGTGTATTTGTTGGAACTGGCGTTTCCCTGGCGTAAAAACCAGGACAAGATCCGGGAAGATTTTTGGCTGGATACCTTCTACATGTTCTTCAATTTCTTCCTGTTCGGCCTGATAGGCTATGCCGCGCTTTCAAGTGTTGTCGCGGAAGCATTCAATGATTTTCTGGCCGGCACATTCGGCATCCGCAACCTGGTCGCCATCAACGTGGCAGCGCTTCCACATTGGGTGCAATTGCTCATTTTATTCGTTGTGCGCGACTTCGTGCAATGGAATACACACCGGCTGCTGCACTGGTCGCCTGTGCTCTGGGAATTTCACAAAGTGCACCACTCGGTTCGGGAGATGGGTTTTGCCGCGCACCTGCGCTACCATTTTATGGAAACCATCGTGTACCGCAGCATTGAATACCTGCCGCTGGCGATGATCGGGTTTGGTATCCAGGATTTTATCGTGGTTCACCTGTTCACCATCGTAGTTGGTCACTTGAACCATGCCAATGTGTACCTGCCCTTGGGGCCCTTGAAATACGTTTTTAACAACCCGCAGATGCATATTTGGCATCATTCCAAGGAATTGCCCAAAGGCAGCCATGGAGTGAATTACGGCCTCACCCTTTCAGTTTGGGACTATATTTTTGGCACGGCCTGGATACCCCGTGACGGGCGCGACATCAAGCTGGGCTTTGAGGAGGTGGACGAATACCCGCATGGCTTTTTCAGTCAGATGCTGCAGCCATTCCGCAGAAAATAAGCTCAAACAATTTCTTCAAACTCCTCCATTTCGGCTACCGGGAACAACCTGGACATGGCTGCCATGCGCGTCGCGTGCATTTGCTGAAACCCGGCCAATACACCATCTATCATCGCGGCGTCGACCAGTTTTTGCACGGCTTCCAGGTTGGAAAAGCGCTCGTCGTCGCCCAGTTTATAGGTTTGTTCGTACAGCGCGTTTTCAAATTTTACGCTGATGCGGTTATCCGCCTTGAAAACCGAGATTTTCAAGGCGGAATGTTCTATGCTGCCAATGATTCGCATATCTTATCGCAATAGGTTTATTTCACCGTGTTTCTTTCTTACCAGTCCGTTGCATTCGGCTACGAGGATGTACACGTACACGTCCGAGCTGGCTGCTTCGCCTTTCACGCGTCCGTCCCAGGCGGCATCTTTGCCAAAACCTTCGTACACTTTTTGGCCCCAGCGGTTGTACACTTCCAGGGATACCAGCATCTCTGCGCCTTC
>CAYVPM010000506.1:0-3881 GCA_964453475.1 uncultured Saprospiraceae bacterium
GGTAGGCGATGCCTGCGACAATTGCCCTGATGTACCTAACCCGGATCAGGAGGATGAGGACGAAAACGGAATAGGAGATGCCTGTGAGTCAATCGAATATCAGTTGTGCGATACGATAGCCTTTCTGATTGACTACATCGAAGACTTGCCCAACCCGCCAACCAGTACAGCGGCAAAAAACAAGTTGATTTCCAAGCTCAACAATGCCCAGAACTTTTTTGAAGCTGGAGAGATAGAAGATGCCATTGACGAACTTGGCCCGAACAATTCTGGCGGTATCCCGCTTGGAAACTCATTCCGACACTGGGTCAGGGTCTATGGCTTGAATGGCAACTTGCCTGCGCAGGTAAAACAATACCTCGACACCATGGGCCTGGCAATGATTGCTGCGTTGGAAGATACGAACGCAGTTTGCACAGGGGGAAGGCCGGGCGAGCCAAGACTGACCACGATCCCCAACAGCTTACGCACAACACACCCTGAAATCTCGGTATTCCCGGTTCCGGCTACTGATGTGCTTCATGTCAGGGTGGATTTCAAGGAAGGTTTGACAACTTGTATTTCATTGTGCAATGCACTGGGACAAATTTTGTTCACCCAGTCGATAAATACCCAAGGGATCAATGAGTGGGCCATTCCATTGCACAACTACCCATGCGGATTTTATTTCTTGAATGTTCAGTTTGGAGACAGGATGGAGACCCGAAAAGTTGTTGTGGAACGCGGTTAAGCACAGTAACGATCACTCGTGAACCCCAGTGTCAGTAAATGCAACAAGGTATTTAGCGACAAAAAGAACCGGGTTTTGGTGGTGGCAGACCGGGAAGGAGATTTTAATGAGTATTTTTCAGGCATGCGGTATGACGTCCAATCTGCTCCTAAAAGAGTGGGTTGGGCGTTTTTGTTTTGGAGCGGGCGCTTTATCGGGATTCGGTGTTTGTTGGCTTGGAATCGAAGGAAATCCTGCATAAGCGAGAAATATCCCTAAAGCAAAATATCCCCTGAGTAATTCAGAATGTGTATAGCTTATTGTTTGTTCACGCTGCAGGATTCACTTTTATCCGCCGGTTTTTGCAAAAGGGTGCATTACAACTGTATGCGCGCCCTCAATGCGCAGCCAATAATACCCTGCTGCCAGGAATGGTACATCCCACTCCAAATGGATATCCTGGCCACTGCAGTTCCGGCTGCCCACGCTTCTGCCTCGGGCATCCATTATTTCTAATTGAATATCTTGTGGGTTATTGAGATGAAGTTCAAGCACCAGTTTTTCGCCAATGGGGTTTGGAAAAATCCTGGAATGCATCAGCGAAGGTAGTCCGCTTAGATTACTGATTTCTTCAACGATTGCGCAATAAGATACAGCACATCCCAGGCAATCATTGACCGTCACACAATACAAGCCGGCATCAAGGTCCTGAATGGCAGCCGTGGTTTCGCCCGTATTCCACTCAAAATGATAAGGCGCGCAGCCGTTTTGAGGAGAAATAGAAACGGATCCATTGGATTGCCCGGCGGTGGACATTGTTACCACGGGCTCAAGGACCCAGGCAGGTGGGTTGTTCAAGAAAGAAACGGTGGCGCCTTGGCTCAAGTTATAGTACGTTCCGCTCGCACTCGTACGCAGTTCCACACTGCGCACCATGTAGGAAACCAACCCTGAATCAGGGCAAGCGTCGATATACTCCGTACCGGTCACTGGTACCTGGTTGAGCAGCAAATAGGCTGTGTCAGTCGCCGTTTTTTTGTAAATAAAGTACCCCAAAGCATTAGCAGGGTCTTGCCAGGCCAATTGCACATGTATTCCTGCTTGGTTGGCGCTCAGGTTTTCAACAGGGGCAAGCACATGCATGCGAATGGTCGGGTCACCCAGGAGTGCGTTATGGACGTACAGACCCCAAAAATGGGGCGTGTAAAGGCCGGTATTGGTCATCGTGATTTTAGCGGAATACCCGATATGCTCACCCAGGGCCATGTGGTGGAATACCCAATTTGGCCGGTTGGCCCATGTAGATGCCAGGCAGGTTCTTGAAGCAATGGCAGCGCGCATGAAATTATTGGGATAGTCCCAGTCGCCAAAATAGGAGCCGAACAAGAGGGTGAATATCGTTTGCAGCGAATCCGTCGTAAAATTGGTGGTGCTGGAAATATCCGAAGCACTTTCCGGCCCGCCACCCCCACAGCCATAAGACCACAAGTACGATTGGTTGCTCAAGGTTTGTCGGTATTGCAGGTCTTTTACTTTGGCGTAACCAAACATGGCGGCAAAGTTTTTCCAGCCAGTTTGTCCAAGCGCCTCCAAAGATGCTGGGAAATTATTGTCCACCAGGGCTCGTTCCACCATGGGCATTTTTCCGGTTCGCCACGCATGATCTTTATTGAGGTACCGGCGCAACAACTGTTCCTCGGATTCGGGAAACTTGTTCATATTCGCGAAATCCACGCGTCCAAGCTGCAGTTTCAGGAGCCCGGGAAAGACAATGTTGTCGAATTTCCCGTCGCCCGGATAATTGTCATGTCTCGTGCCGGGGGAGTTTATATTGACCGTTTGATCCGTCCAAACGCCATCCAATTCAGCATAATACCCATCGCTGGGCCATGCCCCCCGGTGGTCGTTGTGATGGCCATCGGGGGCCATTTCTCCAGAATAGGGTACGGGCACACGTCCAAACAGGAACACGGATTGTTGCTTGTCCGGATTGGTTTCCGACCAGGATTTTATGTAAGATTTTACGGTAGGGACGGCATCTGTTCGGCTTATGTAAATCGCCTGGGTGTTCCATCCATCTGCCTGGATATCAGAAAGCAGCCTGCCAATCTCTGTAACAAGGCTATACTTAAACGTGCTGTCAATAACCACCAGACATGCGCCCCGATGATGGGTGGGCGCCACTTTTATGCCGGAATAAACATACCCGGCCCCGAAATTTGGTGTGCCATTGCCGTTAGGGAAGGCGGGTAAACTTTTAATCACCTGATATTCATAGCCAATACCGACAGATACGGTGGTATCGACCCAGGAAGTGCTCCCAGGCCCGAGGGCAACCAGGCTATCTCCCCAAGTGGTATCTTCCTTGGCTTTGCGCCAGATCTTATATCCGCCATTGGCCGTATCCAGTACCCATTTTAGCGTCACTTTGGGCGGATTTTCTTGAACATTTGCTTCGAGGATGACCGATTGCCTGGCATCGTAGATGTTTTGGGCAAAGGTCAATACGGGCAAAAGGGACAGGAGAGCGGGTAAGGCGGCGGATGTTTTCATGCGCAAAAGTAAAAAGATTAGGGCGGTTGTTTTTCAGTTGGGGATGTTGTTTTGAAGAAACCGGGTGAAGATTTGTTCGTTCATAAAGGCGCGTTTGATGTGAGTATTGAGACCTTTTACGGTTTATTTGTTCAATTGAGGCTCTAAAATATAAATGGCTAAATGCTCTAATGCTTCTGCTTGCCTTTTGCTTTCACAGATTGCTATTTTCATCCGGCATTTATTTTTCAGGAAATCTATAACTTCATATCTGTTATCGAACGATTGGTTCTTTATCAATTTACGAACTAAAGTATGGGTCTTTTCATGTTTCAAGTTAGCCCCGAATCTGATATGCAATTTATTTGTATTTCCGATGTAAAGCAATTCTTCTAACTCATTGTAAATCAAATAAACCCCTATTTTATTTTTCAAATTAAGGACCTCAGAAAAAGAGATTGAGTCGCTATTTATTAGTGCTTGAAATTTATCGTACAATTCGGCTATTGATGTATTCATAATTTTTTTATTGGCTAAGAAGTCCAAATTATGCAGTTTTCTAACGGTTAATCTCACCCAACACCGCCCCCGCTCGCGCGAGACTTTCTCTACCCGCTCGCGCGAGGCTTTCTCTAATATC
>CAYVPM010000507.1:0-3880 GCA_964453475.1 uncultured Saprospiraceae bacterium
TGCGGGTTAGTTACTTCTTCACGGCTAAGGCGCGAAGCGTGGCCGGTGGCATGGGTGAGTTCATGAAAAAACGTTGCATAGTAATCTTCCGGCGTGTCAAACTGCTCAATGGCTGGCATATTTACAAAGTCAAGTATAGGGGAATAAAACGCGCGGTTGCCGTCTATACTCTTTAACTCTGGTCGGTTGGGCATCTGTTCAATAATGTTTTCACAGCGCTCAATTTTCTCATTGGGTTTTAGTTCGATTTCCGGAATTTCAAAATTGATGCCTTCAACATCAGCGATATTAAAAACGTTGTAATATTTGATGAACTTTAAAACCTGTATGTCCTCGCCTGTGTCGGATCGCCTGCGGGCATCCTCTTTAGTTAGTGTCTGGTCTGCTCCGTCTTTGTAATACACATTGAAGTAAATGACCATTTCCGCTTTTGCTCCTTTGCGTATTTGCCCACCCTTTTCTTTGATCTGGTTAAAGGTCAAAAAATAGGGTATCGGGTGCGGGGTGTTGTTCATCAGGATTAAATTAATCCCGGTGTAAATGTGGCCGGTGGCGTAGTTTCTGGCAAGGCCATAGGTGCTCCATGTCCTGCGCCAGGGTGCTACCCCTTTTTCAATCATGGAAATGATTTTGTCGGTCACCTCGCGGTAAAGGTCGCGTTGAGTGGTAAATGTGTTGTTGGTCGGTACTGCTGTTGCGGTTTGCATAATTGTAAAATTTAATGTGTTTGAAAATGGAATGTGTGCCTCTGGCGGGTATCGCGGTTTAAAGCGTTCCTTCGTCTGCAAAAGAGTAAAAGCCAACGTGAGGGGCTAAAATGATGTGGTCTAAAATGGGCAGCTCGAATACTTCCCCGGCCTGTTTTAATTTGCGTGTCAGGGCAATATCTGCCTGACTGGGTTGGAGGTTGCCGGATGGGTGATTGTGCGCCAGTATCACACCTGCGGCCATACTTTTAAGGGCTGCGGCAAAAATGATTTTAGGATCAACTACGGTTCCGGCTGTGCCTCCTCGCGATGCCCGGAAAAAGCCTTTTACCTGATTGGCTTTTGTTAGAAACATCACGTTGAATTCCTCTAACAGTTCTATGTCTTCGCTCCAATTAGCGCGAAACAAGTTTTCTGCATCGCGGGAACAGGTGATTCTTGGGCGGTCGGCTGCCTGTACTTTGTTGCGGTATGTAATGGCTACTTCTGCTACCTGCCATAATTGTAAATTTTTCATAATTGCTTGATTTTAAAACTCATAACAAGGAAACTTCCTTCATTTGGGAGCGGAGGGTTATCTCCTGGAGCTTGATGGCTGGGGCGCCTGTATGCTCTTAACTGAGGTATTCCTTCCTTTTGTGAAGCAATCGTTGACAAGTGTCCGCGGAGGCGCGGGCAAGGGAGCCATGTCATTTTTTTACAGGCTTTTCGCCGGTCGGCAGAGGAAAAAAATTACAGGGCAGCATGGTTACGGCGGCCCTTGAGCGCGCACGGAGCGGCGCTGTAGATTTCGAAGCAACAAGGAAGGAATGATACCGCCAGTGAAGAAAATAAGCAGTAAGGCAGAACAGGGCGCAAGGAGATAACACCCACAGCGAACCCATCAGTTTGCCGAATGCTCCTTGGTTCCTGAAATGGCATCGGTTTTTGCAGGCATTGCCAAAGCTAAAAACCGTGACATTTTAGGGGGGTATGAGGGAAACTGAAACGCGGCTTAATATAGGTGGATAGCTATGTCCCAAACGAGCAATTCCGAAACTTTATATATATAAAATCCGTTACTATGGTGTTGATTTAAAAACTTCACACCACCAGTTATTTACGATTACATTCATCATTCTAATGGAAGACATAAACTATTATCTTAAGGAAGCAGAAAAGGCTATTGAGGCAATAAATGCCCGCCTCAATAAAAAAATATCTTACTTGGAGTTCCAGGTGGCCTTAGGTAAAAGTTTGGGGCTTGACCCGGAGGATAGCCACATGATACCCTTCAATTTGACAAGTGTTCAAATGATCGAATTACTTTCAAACGAAGATTTTGAATCCCCAGAGCTGATTGCTGAGGTCTATTTTGAAAAATCAATTCTGCCGAGCGGAATACCGCAAAGGTTAGACGAGCAGACAATAAAAGTGAAAGGAGAAATCTGGAGAGTACATAAATCCGATAAAGACCCATTTCCGTCTAACCCACATGCCCATAATTTGGAGACTGGTTATAAGCTGCATTTAGGTAATGGAGCACTCTACAATGCAAAAAACAAACCTTTGGGCAAATCAATAGATATTAAGCATCTTAACTTGATTCGGAGTAAAATTATAGGTATTGATAAAACTTTGCCTTTGCTGTAATAAATAAATTGAAAAACCTCTCCCAAAAGAGCAGGCGCTACTTTTAGAAGAGGTCGGGGAAATGTGAGGGTTTCTACGGTTAATATTAAGTAGGATTAAGCCTCATTTTGGCATACCGCTCATTGAGGGTCATTGGCTTGTCCTGGGTTATTTTCTGCTGCTGTTGTTGGGGCTTTTTAATTTTCCCTTTTGTAGGAGAAACAGGATTAGCTGCATAGGTTTTTATTTCATCTTCCGGCATGGATGCTAAGTTTAATGTCTCAACGTTATTGACGATTTTGAGAGTCTCCATGTCCTTCTCAACCGGCTTGCTCATTGTTTCCTTTTTTAGTAAAAGATACTTCATCTCAAATTCGTTATCATTCATATCCAGAACTTGGTTCCTGCGGCCTAAGAAACCGCCGAATTCATCCAGAAAAAGGAATATTCCATTAAAAACGATTGAGAATCCGGTGACTACGCTCCACAGACAGATATATCCTACTGCAAACTTTAAACTGTTTCCTGTATCACCAGTGATTTTTAAAATAGCGAGACTTTTATTGAGTGCTAAAATTAGGGGTAACGGGAGCACAATCATTCTAAGGCCAAATATTACCATTGCTTTGGGTTCTACAATCATTCGGATAATTTCATCCCCGACAGCGAACCCACGCCATATTCGTCCTTTATGATGCTTGAAGTAACGACTCTCTCCGGGATCACGGGTGTAGCCTGTCTGGTTATTTCGAGCTTTTTGAAAAGCATTTTTGTAGTGTTTGAAAGCCAGGTACCCTACATAGACGAGGTAATACAAAAATGGATTAACAATAATCAGGAATGGTGCTGAAACCAGTGAAGCAAGCAAAGCTATCCACAATAAAAATGTGAAGGCAGGCCACCAAAATAACCCCAAGACTGCCAGAAAACAGGCAAATGGCGAAAATGCCCTTTCCCCCATGTTTTTACGCAGGATCAGTCTTGCTGGAATAGCACCTACGCTGACAACGAATTTAAGCGCATCGAGAAACGCCCCTACAATCCCACGGTCTTCCGGCTCCTCTTCATAAAATCCCCGCATGGTTTCCTGAGTGTTGAGTTTGGAAAGTGATGAGTACATCATGATTTGAAAATTTAAGTGTGAACTGTTATTGTTTGAACTGTGCTTTGAAATAGTTTTTGCCGGTGCTGAACTTTACACCTGCAATGGTGATGACAGCCTCAACGATGAGGTCATTATCAGGGCCACCGTTTTTCAGGATGGTGAACTCCCGTGTGTCAACCTGATAGTGTAATTGCTGGTTACCGGACGTACTTTGATTGTGGCCGATACTCATACTCCCTACAATCCGAAAATCCTTGCCTATGGTGTTGGCCGCCCATTCATTGGTTTTAAAGTCATTATTGCAGTGGTAGATTTTCGTAGCCAGGTTTCCAAGAAGGGAATCAACCCTTGATTCTGAATTTTTACCTCCAATGGCTGCCTGATAGTTGGGGTAGTTCTGCGTGAGGAACACCGTACATGCGCGGGAACTGCGGGCAGTGGTTTGGAACATTACGTC
>CAYVPM010000508.1:0-3874 GCA_964453475.1 uncultured Saprospiraceae bacterium
CGTCCGATAAGAAAACTAAATCTGTTGCATTTGAAACTTGAATCCGCCTTATGAGCGATAGAATGGATATTTATGATAAATATATCGATGCATTTTCAACCTCTAAGGATAAAAACGAAAAATTGCTAGCAAAATTTCGATTATACAGGGCAATTTCTAAAACATTTTACATTTTGTTTATAGCAATTTTATTGGCATCATTAGTTTATCTAGGTTGGAAATACGGGGTTCAAAGTTGGCCTTTGTTGTGGCTAGCCTTTGGATGGATTTTTGGTAATTTCTCTGCTCCTTCTGTTCAAAAAATTCACTCAAAAGTAAACTCAGGATTGGCTGGGGTTGGGACAAGTATATTATGGGGGCTAGGCGAAAATAGAATTCCTGAAGAAATGTTAATTGATCCAATCACAAGTAGCATCATTAATTCTGCCTCAGCAGGAGTTGATATTGAAATAGATACTGATTAAGTCGTAATGCTGCTAACTATCTGCTGCCGACAAGTGCTCCTAAACGTCGCACCAGCGTCAGCAGTCACGTTAAAGCCAACTACAAACAAACATTAAATTGTGTCAGCAAGAGTATTTTTCCTCTGTATCTTTTTCATGGATTTTCCCTCCCTGATCCATTCTCAATGTAGCCCTCCTCCAGGTGCTGTGTTAGCTAACCCTAATGTCATTTACTATGCTGGTGGCAATTGTGTCTTCTATGACTCCATATGCAACCCATTGCTTAGTGTACCAGCAAGCGAAGCAATTTGGTCCTGCTCACCTGCAAAAACCAAATGGGTTTTAGTCACTCCAATAAATGGAGGTTATTACGAATTTCCTAACTACACATCTACTGCGCCTGCCATTAATTCCAATCAATATTTACAGCCTTTTTGGAATTGCGATACCATTTACAATGAACTTGTGTTGCTCTCGGGGGTAAATAGCAGTGCGAACCTGATGTTTAAGCCCGCTCAGATTTTGTCTGTCAAGAATTACAACTACAACAAAACCTTCGTGCAAGGGGTGGATTATGCACTGAACAACCGGACCATCACCCAATTAAGCCCTATTGTTTCACAGACTTATCTGGCTCAAATGAGCGGCGGCCTTTTAAATACCCAGCATAGCTCCTGGACGAATGTCACCTACATTCCTGACCGAAGTGCTTGGAATATTAACCCAAATTTTGAATATATGGGTGCGCAATTGCCTAATACCATGGCCAAGTTGACTGCGCAACAGCCCCTGGTCATTCAAGCCCTGGGCATGAGTCTAACTGCCGGATTAAATGTAAGTGGTTTTGCAGGCGATCCCAATCATTTTACGCCTACAACGCCCTATATGCACAGCTACATTGATCTGTTCAGTCAAGGGCTACAACAGAGATTTGGAACAAGTATCACCACTTATAACAGTTCTTGTGGTGGGAAAACATCTGCCTGGGCAGACCAGTACTGCACAGCTATGGTGAATCCCAACAACCCGGATCTGGTGATAATTGACATGGGTATGAACGACATATGGGGCACTTCCAATGCCGCATTTAAGGCTAATATTCAATCCTGCATGAACAAGATTAAAAGTGCCTGCCCTCAAGTTGAATTTATCCTGTTGAGCAATATGTTGCCTGATGTTGCCAGTCCCGGTGCGCCTTCGAATGGAGATGTATTAATGTATGGATTTTTAGATCAATTGAAAGCATTGGAATCTCCAGGGGTAGTTTGCCTGAACATGACCACCGTGAGTGACAGCATTTATCAAAGAAAAGGGGGCATTCACTGCACTTCAAACGCCTTGCACCCCAATGACTATATGGCACGCTGGTATGCTCAGGGACTTTTGAGTCTTTTTGGGCAAGGAAATACGTCGGTTGGCGGAAAAACTTATTACGTGAATACCATCGGAAGCAATGGGGATGGGCTTTCCATTGCAAGTGCCTGGACATCTTTAGCGAAACTAAACGCCACTGTGTTGGCTCCGGGAGATACTGTACTTTTTGAAGGCAGCAGTACATTTATGGGTTATGTCGAAATCGACCAGAATGACGGGAACAATGCCGACAAACCGATCGTTTTCTCTTCTTATGGGAACGGACGCGCTGTTATCAAAACGACGGTAACGAATAAATGCGGATTTCAGGCCACAAACACTCAAGGTATTATGATCTATGATCTGGTCTTTGAAGGCCCCGGAAATGGCAATCAAACTGGTAAAGACGGAATCTTGTTTTATACCACGAATGCTTCCGGCTATTTATCCAATATAACCGTTCGAAATGTGGAGGTCCGTGATTTTGGATACTGTGGCATTCGTTGTTACTCGAACTATGTCCAAGGGATAATGGCAGGTTTTAGGAAGGTAATCATCGATCATTGTGAGGTACACAATTGTCGGGAGAATGGTATTGTAACCATTGGCTATGATGCCCAGTCTACCACTACTTATCAGCATTATGATGTAAAAATAACCAATACCCGGGTTTATGACATCACTGGGTATGCTGCAAGCAACCATAAAGGCAGCGGAATCGTACTCTCTCAGGTTGATTCTGTGTTGATTGAAAGATGTGAGGTCTTCAATACCGGTACTGCAAATGCCGCCTGTGGCGGCCCGGGCGGTATTTGGGTCTATGCTGCCAACAATGTAACCATTCAATTTTGTGAAAGTCACCACAACAGTTCCGGAAGTGCCCCGGGATGTGATGGAATTGGATTTGATCTCGACGGTGGAGTTACCAATTCCACCATACAATATTGCTATTCACACGACAATGCGGGGGCCGGGATCCTTTTAGGGAATTTTTGGGGCGCCCGACCCTGGCGTAACAATACCGTTCGTTACAACATTAGTATCAATGATGCACGGACAAATAACAGTCCAATAACCCTCTTTACAGCTCCTGGAACTATTTGGGAGGGGCTGAAGTTTTATCACAATACTGTATTTGTTACGCCTTCGGCCACAAATACAACGCCCACATTCAGTGCCTTTCAAATGACTGACTTCGGCACATCAATGGAAGGAGTGGAATGTTACAACAACATTTTTCAAACTACGGAAGGTATTCCATTACTGGATATCCCATCAACCTTTATTGCTCAAAATCCAACCTTTATTGGCAATTTATATTGGAGCAGCAACAGTGCTTTTTCTTTAAAATACGGCGCTCTCTTTAATTCATTGGCGGCATTCCGGGCAGCTGGTCCGAATTGCGAAGATATTGGGAGTATCCAAACAGGAGTTGAGGGCGATCCTTTACTAAGCAATATCCTTCAAAGCACTCCTGTTTTATTCCCGCTACCCAATGACAGTTTGAAAACGGCCAAAATTTCGGCTAATTCGCCGGCAAAAGATGCTGGGATAGATTTATTCACTCAATTTGGCATCGGCGTTGGAGTCAGAGATTTTTGGAATACCGAATTACCATCTGGAAATGCATATGATATTGGTGCAAATGAGTTGAATCAAAATGATATCAGTCATATCAGTAACCCAGTATCCGAGCATAGTGCAATCGTTTATCCAAATCCTGCCAATGAAAGCATTGTAATTGAAATGGATCTAAAAGGCTCAATTGAGTTTGACCTAACCATATCCACCATTGGAGGCCAGCAAATCTTTTATAAAAAAAACACTGCATTATCTGATGACTATTTAAAGGAAACCATACAAACGGCTGATTGGCTAGCTGGTGTGTACTTTCTGTCAATCAAAGGAAGGGCATTTACCTATTCTGGGAAACTTGTCATAATAAAAAAATAATGTATGCTATGGCTTTAACTAAGTGCTGCCGAAAATTGCTCCTAAACGTCGCACATTCATCAGCACAAACGTTCGGCGTAACGAGAAAAATAAAAAATGAAAAAAAATAAAATAATAATATTAGT
>CAYVPM010000509.1:0-3869 GCA_964453475.1 uncultured Saprospiraceae bacterium
GGTTGTGGTCGGCGAGTTTTTTCAGCAGCGTTTCCTGCTGGGTTTCGGCGTTGGCGGTGTCCGCTTTGCGTTTGTTTTCGGAGGCTTCCAACTCGCCGATCCGCTTGGTTTGAGCGCTTTCGGCTTTGCTTTGCTCGGCGAGATTTTTTTCGAGCAGTTTCATGTCCTCCCTGCGCGCGGCGATGTCGGTCATGGTGCGTTCCACGTCGCGGCGCAGGTTGTCGATCTGGTTGCTTTGGATGGCCCTGGTTTTTTCCAGTTCCACGATTTCGCGTTCGAGGCTTTGTTGTTCCCGGACAAACTCGTCGAGGTTGCCTTTCAACAGGTTGTGGCTGGAGCGCACGGCCTCCAGGTTTTTCTGAGCGGCGCCGAGGCTGTCTTCCAGTTCCGCCTCGAGGTTCCGTTCGTAGTTGAGGTCGGTCGTGTAGCCTTCAATTTCGGATTCCAGGGATTTCAGCGAATTGTTGTTCTGGCTGATCTGGTCGTTGAGGCGCTGGATATCGTTGTAAACGAAAGAGCGTTTTTGCTCCAACATTCCTTTTTCGTTCTCTTTGCCGCGAATGCGCCCGGTGAGGCGGTTGGCTTCCTGTTGTTGTTCGCTGAGGGAGGTTTCTTTGTCGGTATGGCTTTTGCGTTTGGCTTCCACATCTGCTTCGAGCAGGCGGGCCATGGCTTCTGTGCTGCGGTAGTTGTCTTCTTCCCGGGCGATCTGGCTTTCCAGTTCTTTGAAAGTCTTTTTGTGTTTGGCCAGGTTGTGGACAGCCAATTCGACGCTGATGGTTTTGTACTCCGCTTTCAGCTCGTAGAATTTTTGGGCGCGGTCGGCTTGTTTTTCAAGCTTTTTGAGTTGGTCGATGATTTCAAAAAGCAAGTCTTCCACGCGGTCGAGGTCGGCGGCGGTGGCTTCCAGTTTCTGCTTTGTTTCCTGTTTCCGGGCTTTGTATTTGCTCACGCCTGCAGCCTGTTCGAACATCCTGCGTCGGGCCTGCTCGCGGTCGCTGAGCATGTCTTCCACCATGTTGAGGGCGATGATGGCATAGGAATCGGGGCCTATGCCCGTATCGAGGAAGAGGGAAGTGATGTCCTTGAGTCGGCAGGAAACGCCGTTGAGCCGGTACTCGCTTTCGCCGCTGCGGTACAGGATACGGCTGATGCTGACACTGGTATATTCAGTGGGGAGTACGTTTTTGGTGTTGTCGAAATTGAGGGTCACTTGCGCCACCTGGCCTTCTTTGCGTTTTTTGGTGCCGTTGAATATGACCGACGACATTTTGTCGAGGCGGAGCTGACTGCTTTTCTGCTCGCCCAACACCCAGCGGATAGCGTCCACCACGTTGCTTTTGCCAGAACCGTTAGGGCCTACCACGCCCGTTACATCTTCGTTGAAGTGCAATACCGTTTCGTTGGCAAAGGATTTGAAGCCCTTTATTTCTAATGAGTTTAGGCGCATTGTTGGCTATTGGCTGTTGGCTGTTGACCATTGGGGTTTTAACCTAAAGTCTAAAGCCGTTTACCCATGACCTCAAAGAGGCCAGTCGTTTGTAAAAATCAAAAAAGGAGGGCGAAAGTAGGGCTTTGGGAGGAAATTGTGGTATGGAATTTTTCAACAATTGTAGGCGCGCTGAATCAAGGCAAGTTTACTTTCTTATCCCACATGAGTTATCCCATAGCTGATATAGGTGGTGCGGATTTTCATTTTCCAAAGAATTGCCGTGTTTCTGCATCTCCTTTACAGGGAAATGGTATCCGAGCCCCATCCATTTGGGTTAAACCCTGTCTCAAAAATATATTTTGGCTGGTGAGAAATCGAGGCTCCAGTTTTCCGGAACCAAGCGCGTTCTGGAATGTCTAACAAGGCTTCAAAGAAGAGGTTTTGGGGGAAAGCAGAAGGCTTTTTCAGCACTGATTCATAAAAAGAACGCCCATTGGCAATCACCCCACATCGGGCATATAAAAATAAATCGGAGGAAATACTTTCACCGTAGGGTGCCGCATTTTCAGCATAATTCCTGCCATCCAACAAATATAATTTTTCAGAAAGGAGGTCGAAAAAGGAAAGAATAGCCGACGCTGGCATTTTTGACAACTCCTGAACCGAAGGTTCGATGACAGCATCGTCATTGCCTTCATTGGACCAATCAAGCATGGAAATAATATTCCAGAACTGCTCCTCATTCATAGCAGCTGCGGCATCAGGCATACCGGACATGATGATGTGCATTCAGCCTCCGGATATTTTTTCTGCAAATCTTGAACGACCGAAGGGCTTAATGAACTCAAGGGCATCTTTAGGGCAGTTTGCATGGCCATTTATTTTTAGCAAAGTTAAAGTATTAAACAACAATCAGGAAAGCGCTACCCCAAAATAATACACCTTTTCTCGCACTTATTTTTTCTCAAACACCTCCAGCATCAAAACTTTATCTATTTTTGCGGGCATTTTTTGAAACGCGAATAAAATTTTTGACATTAAAAATGGCTAAACGCAAATCCGACCAAGCAGAACCCGTTGAGGCACAGGAAGTAAGACCCGCAAGCACCCCCTCCGTCCCGATTTGGGAGAGAAACCCGAAACTGGTACTGTACGTACTGGGAGGGATAGGCGCGATCATAGCAGCATGGTTGCTGTATAAAAACCTGATCGTTGCACCACAAGAAAAAGAGGCTGTGGCTGCCATGTGGCAGGCCGAGCAGCAGTTTGGCCGCGACTCTTTCCAACTTGCACTCGACAACCCGGGCGGCGGCTACGAAGGCTTCGCAGCCCTGGCCGATAAATTCAGCGCCACCAAAGCCGGCAATGCCTGCAATTATTACGCCGCTATCTGCAACTTGCAAACAGGCAATTTTGACGGCGCAATCCAGTATATGGAAAAATTCGATGGCGTCGGACAAGTGCTCCCTGCCTTCAAATATGGCGTGTTGGGTGACTGTTATTCTGAAAAACAGGACTTTGCAAAGGCGCTCGATTTTTACGAAAAAGCAGCCGATGCGGCTGAAGTGGACGTGGTTGCCATCTATTACCTGAAAAAACTCGGCATGCTCCATGAGCACCAAGGCAATAAAGAAGCAGCTTTGAAAGCTTATGAGCGCATCCGCAAAGACTTTCCCAATCCTGCCGTCAACGATTGGCGCGATATCGAAAAGTATATCTTTCGGGTGAACCCGAACCAGTAATCGGCGCTGCGTCTGCCCTCCGGCAAACCAACTTTTGCTTGATCCCGAATTTCTCTAATTGGAGAAATTCGGGATTTTTTTTTTGAAAGGAGGGTCAGGTGCGTATCTGCCCAGCCACCTATAGCCACACACCTTTCAACCCGCGGAACCTTTCCCAGCACTTTTATACCTCAAGCCGCCAGGTTTTGTGCAGGCAAATGTTTTTAATTAATTCAAATTCAATTAAATAGATAGTATACCGAATAGTTACGAAATATTTTGAAATCCTGAAAATCCCCTATATTGCATTGCGTTTTCGTGCAATACTGTTCAAAATTTCAAAAAATAGACCTATGAACAAAAACCTTTTTCTCCCTACCGTTGCATTTCAGATGCTATTTTTAGCGCCATCGTTCTCGCAACAGCCTGTTGAACAATTCTAGGGCCAACACGATCCCAATGTAAAAAAATTCATTGTCCAGGTATATTACAACTACATCGTGCCCCCCCCCAGCAGTTCCCTGGATAACGCAAACTGAAGCGCACGCCCAGGCGCACGCTTCCTTAAACTTGTTAAACACCTATTTTAACCCTTACAATATCTTTTTCGTCGGCAAGAATGGAGCCTGCGATGGAAGCCTGGGAGAGGTATTCTTCTACGATCTCGCCAATCTTTATGACCCAGACGGATTGAGAACCAGTATTCCAGCCGCCGT
>CAYVPM010000510.1:0-3864 GCA_964453475.1 uncultured Saprospiraceae bacterium
AACTCTAGCGATGAAATGCGCTCAAAAAACCGCCGAGTGGAGTTTGTCATTCTAAAACTATAGGGCAGTAATTGGTGTGTGAAAAAACAAAAACGGCCAAATGTTCCACGTGGAACATTTGGCCGTTTTTGCAAAAGAAGTAACGTTGTGCGCGGTAAGGCGGCGCCTATTTATAATCCAGTACATTCAAATGCTTGCTGCAAAACGCCACGTCATGCGGGTCGTTCGAGGCAATTATTGTCAGGCGAGTTCCTCCAAATTCCTCAACCAGTCCTTTGTACCATTCTATCCCTTGTTGGTCAAGGTTGGTGGAAGGCTCATCAAGTAACAGCAAGGATGTGTCAGAACATACCGCGAGTGCCAATTTCAAACGTTGTTTCATGCCTGAAGAGAAGTGCCGGATTTCTTTTCGCCGGGCTCGTGCGAGCGAGAGTATCTCCAAAACTTTAGCGGTATTGAGGCCTGGCAAAAAAGGTTTGAGTCTGGTATGAAAGTCAATGGCCTCTTCCAGGGTTAGCTCTTCGATCAAATCGATATAGGGTGCGGCGTACCCGATCTGTTTGTACACGGATTCGGCGGGTATTTTTTTACCGGCATACTCGAATACAATACTGCCTTTTGAAGGACTTAAGTGGCCAGATAAAACTTTCATGAGGGTAGATTTTCCAGAACCATTTGACCCTAATATAGCATAGCGACTCCCTTCTTCAAACCGGAAATCTATTCCCCGAAACACCCACTCCAGTCGGTAGCGCTTCCCTAATTGTTGAAGTGTAATATTCATGTGTTTACGGTACGAAAACCTTTCATCAGGCCGCGTTTAGCATCCCGGATAAATTCGGCGATTTGGTCGCGGTACTTTGAAGCAGGCAAATCTTTTTCAATAATTTTCAACGCTTTATTGACACTATAACCCTGTACAAAAAGCACCCGGTAAATGTCTTCGATATGGTGCATTTCATCCTGCGCAAATCCACGGCGTTTCAGCCCAATGGTATTGATGCCGGCATAAGAAAGCGGCTCGCGTGCTGCAGTTACATAAGGCGGCACATCCTTCCTTACCAAAGACCCGCCACCGATCATGGTCTGCTCCCCTATCCGAACAAACTGGTGTACCGCAACCATGCCGCCGAGTGTAGCCCATTCGCCCACATAAATATGTCCGGCAAGGGTGACATTGTTGGCCAAAATACTGTCGTGCCCAATAATGCAATCATGGGCCACATGGACGTAAGCCATTAGCAAACAGTTTTCACCAATAACGGTGCTGCCACCAAACTTTAGGTTTCCACGGTTCAGCGTACAACATTCCCGAATTGTGGTACCGCTGCCAATTTCTAATAGCGCCGGCTCATCCAAAAATTGCTTTGTTTGCGGGGGGGCACTGATGGAAGCTCCGGGATAAATCCTGCAATCGTTTCCAATGCGCGCGCCATTAAAAATATGCACATTGGATCCAATATGGCAATTATCGCCTATTACCACATCCTCTTCGATGGTCGTAAAGGAGCCAATGGTGGCATTATTGCCTATTTGAGCCTTTGCGTGTATGTCACGCAAACCGTTAGAATAATTCATTTCAGAGATATTGCGCCGTAGCAAAAGTTAAGCTTTTTAGGGTAAATGTTTTCCAGTGGCGATTTTGAACAGTACTGTTAAGGTGTTGCTCCAGGCTCTGAAGTCGTTTCTTTTGCTCTTCGGACTACTTGTGCAGTAAGTTCTCCTTCAGAAACTATTTTGTTCCCGACATAAGCGGTGCCTTGCATGTGCACGATGCCGCGGCGAATAGGGTCTATCAATTCCATTTTTAAAATAAGCGTATCACCCGGAACAACCTTCGCTTTAAATTTCGTGTTGTCAATTTTCAGGAAATAGGTATCCCAGTTGCCCTTGTCCGGAACATTGTTGAGGGCAAGGATACCGCCCGTTTGTGCCAGCGCCTCAATTTGTAAGACACCCGGAAAGACCGGATTGGATGGGAAATGGCCCTGAAAAAAACCTTCGTTTATGGTAATGTTTTTTACACCCACCACATGCGTATCACTGATTTCAATTATTTTATCCACCATGAGGAAGGGGTAACGGTGCGGCAATAATTGCATTACCGCGTTTACATCCATGATGGGCTCTTTCTCTGGGTCGTATTTTGGCACCCCCATTAAGCGCCGTTTTTCAAGCAGCGATTTTTTCAATATTTTCGCAAATTCAATATTGGCGGTATGCCCTGGTTTTGTAGCAACAATTTTACCGCGGATTGGCTTGCCAATCAAGGCCAGGTCGCCAATTACATCCAATAACTTGTGCCGGGCAGGTTCGTTTTGAAAGTGCAGCTTCACGGTATTCAATACGCCCTCAGCATCTACTTTGATGCCTGGTTTGCCCATTTTTTTTGCCAGGTTGTCCAGGTCTTCCTGCTCCATACGCCGATCTGCAATGACAATGGCATTATCCATGTCGCCGCCTTTGATCAAGCCCATATCCAGCAGCTTTTCCAATTCATGAATAAAAACGAAGGTGCGGCAGGGCGCTATTTCCTTCACGTAATCCTCCATGTTGTGCAGCGAAGCAAACTGTTGGCCCAAAACCGAGGAGTTGAAGTCGATCATAACCGTCGCTTCAAAGTGATCGGAGGGCAAGGCTAAAAGCTCCGTTCCGGTTACTTCATCTTTATAGGAAATGGGTTCAGTAACTTCATAGAAATCGCGCTCGGCATCCAATTCCGCAATCCCGGCCTCTTGTACAGCTTTGACAAAAGGCATCGAAGTTCCATCCATAATAGGCATTTCTGGGCCGTCAATTTCCAGCAAGACATTGTCGATACCCATGCCTGTCAATGCTGAAAGCACATGCTCGATGGTGGAGACTTGAGCATCTCCAATCTTTATGGTGGTTCCGCGATTGGTGGAAATGACCAATTTGACATCAGCTGGAATTACGGGCTGTTCGGGTAAGTCGACCCGTTGAAAGCGATAGCCGTGATTGGCTTCAGCCGGCTTAAATGTCAACGTAACGTTCTTTCCGGTATGCAGGCCTACACCTCGAACGGAAATAGGTTTTTGTATGGTTGATTGTTTCATATACGATACCTCTGTCAATTTAATTGTCTGCAAAAGTACGGAGCAACGGCGAACAATCTTTCAAATGCCCCTACCTTTGCAGTTAATATGGAAGAAGATCAGTTATTAAAGCAAACAGCCTCCCTGGTAAATGTTACATTCGAACTCCCGGAAGGCGATAATTTTGCTAATGAAGAGGCTTTAATTCAATTGCTTGCAACGCGAATCGGCGAATTACTGGAACATCAACCAGAACAATTAATGAGTTTATTGTACCGCTTGGATGTCCTGGAAGAAAAAATCCGCCCGGTAATGCATGCCAGAGCTCCTGAACCAGCGAATATTGGGTTGGCGCGTCTCGTCATAGAACGCCAAAAACAGCGCATTGATACTAAAATGAGTGTTAAATCGGCCCCACTTACCGGCCTGGAAGGCTGGGAATGGTGATGTAGCGATAAAACACAAAAATCATTACAGGCCAAACCAAATTTGTTTTTCAGGTAATAAAAACGCGATTTTGGAATAAAATTTTGAAAATTATAACGTTTTCAAAAAAAATCAATCGTGCGAAGGTAATCTTTCTTTACTTTTGCAACAGCTTTACTAACCATTTTTCGACATAACTATGCAATCTAACGGCACAGAAACCAATTCCCAGCAGGTAAAACGCAGCATGCGCGAAGACCGCTACCAACACCACGACTATTACGGTGTGGACGATTTACTGACCTCAGAGCATTTGCTGGCACGCGATGCCGTGCGCCAATGGGTAAAGGCAGAAGTAAGCCCCATTATTGAAGACTATTCC
>CAYVPM010000511.1:0-3864 GCA_964453475.1 uncultured Saprospiraceae bacterium
ATGGTGGCCTTGCCAGCCCGCCACGTTGGGTGGGTTGAAAATTTCCTGGCCCAGTTCGTAAGACCAGTAAAATATGGCGTTCCAGTAATTGTTGGGCACCTGGGTGCTGATGGCGCCGGCGTTCTTCAGGAGGCAGAGCATGGATTCCAGTGGCGACTTCAGCTGGGCGCTCATCACGTTTTCTTCAAAAAAATGCTCGCTCTTGATGAGTTGTTTCAGTACCGGCAGCAGTTCCCAGTTGTTGTTGACAAATGTTTGGGCAAGTCCCGCAACTATCTGGTTGTCAATTTTTTGATAAACAAAATACTTGTACAGTTTTCCGGTGATGAAGTGTGACACCTGGGGTGCGCGGGCCGAAAAAACCAGGTTGTGAGCCGTGGTGTACGTATAGTTGCTGCTTTGGCCGAAAATCGTCTTGCTGTTGTTGTCGTGACGGTTTGGGTCGAAATACGGCGGGGTGCAGAGGTATTGGCGCGCCTGCCAGCCAGTGAGGGCGCGGGCCATTTCAACGATGTCCTGCTGGGTGTAGCCGTTGCTTTCGCCCATGGTGAAAAGTTCCATCAGTTCGCGGGCGTAGTTTTCGTTGGGGTTGCCTGCCACGTTGAGGTTTCCATTCAGGTAGGTGAGCATAGCGCCTGTTTTACCCATTTCCCGCGCAAAAATGCGGAAGTTGCCGTAAGCATATTCATGGATCATTGAAAAATAGCCCCACAAATAGGAATTGCAGTCAACCACATTCAACTCAGTCACAAAATGGTTGTGCCAAAACAGTGACATTTTTGCCCGTATACCCTCGTCGAGCATTTCACCCATCCAGCGGCGGCGCAGTTCGTCGCGGTGGATAAATTTCAAATCCGGATCGGGATTCGCCTGGTATTCCGCATCCGTCCAGCCGCCCCAATACGGCGGATCAGGTACGCCAATGTCGGCTGCTGTGTCCAGCAATTGGTCGATCAAATCGGAAGGCGACATTTGCAATCCCACCTGTATTTGTTGCAGGCTGGCGCCAAATCCGAGGCGGCGGTACAAATGTGCAACCCGCTTTGCGTTCCAGGGCTTGGCAGCCGAAGGCACGTAAGGTGCGAGCGGGTCGCCGCCTGGCGGGACAGGACTGATGGCTGCGTTATGATGCCGTTCGAGTACTTCTGGTATTGGCATAGTTTCTAAAATATTCTAGGCATTATGGATTCCGTGGCAAGGATAATGAATGTTTTTTGGGAGGACAACAGTTTTTGTGATTTATGACGAAAATTGACTAAGGGTGGAATTTCTTCCTGAATCGTTTGCCGGAAAGCGCCTGTGACAATATATCTTTAGCGCGAAATTTTTTGTCAACTGCCTACAATAAAAATTATGCATCTCCGGTCATCCATTCCCCTGCTGTTCTGCACCCTACTCGCCACTGGCCTGAACGCCCAGGTCGTGCTCTTTGCCGAAAACTTCGACGACGGTTGCGTATTCCCCGCAGGCTGGCAGGCAAAAACAACAGGCAACCCAAATCCGGTTTGGTATGTGGGGGCAGGCCTTCAGAACACCGACCAAAACGGCCTGAGCATGAACGGATCCTGTTTTTTGGTCATCGACGACGACCAAACGGGCGACAACACACCAGCCTACGTCATCGACTTTATCACACCAGCTTTCGATGCCTCGCAATTCCCCACCGTTTCACTTTCGGTGGATGTGCATTACCGCGACTACAGCCCCTCCGACGAAAAATTCCAGGTATTGGTGACCGATGGCGTGACAGAAACCGTCTTGCGCACGTTCACGCAAAACAACTCCACCGGCGACAGCATTTTTGAGTACCGCACCCTGAACTTCGACCTTTCCTTTATCACCGCCTCGCCCAACACCCGCATCATTTTCCGCTACGACGATGGCGGAGGTTTCGCCTGGTGGGCAGCTGTTGACAATATCGTCGTGACGGGAATCGGCAGCGGCCAGAATGTGATCAAAGAAGCCTTCAACGCCTGCGAAAAACCGGCAGACTGGGAGACAGAAATCGTGACCGGCGTGAATGATTGGGTATTTGGCCTCGAAACCAACCCAAGCACCACCTGGGCCGGCACATCCATGAACGGTTCCTGCATGGCGTACTTTGACGACGATTTGCTGGGTGCGGCTGCCCCTTTTTCAACGGTTCGCCTGAAAAGCCCCTGGTTTGACGGTACAAAATTCGGGCGCTTTGAGTTGAATTTCGACATCATTATGCGCTATTACAGCGAAAAGATTTCTGTCTATGTGGAACAGGGCAACGGCACGGAGCATTTGGTCGCTGCCGCCGCTTTTGACATTGGCGGGCCGCATTTCCCTAATTATATCAATGCCAGGCTCGATATTTCGGCTTTCCGCGCCCAGCAAATGCGGGTAATTTTTGAATATGATGATGGCCAGGATTTTGCCTGGTGGATCGGCTTCGACAACATAAAAGTGATCGGCAATGGGGTTGCCAACGATATTTGCGCGAATGCGGCGACGCTGAGCACCGGCGCCAACTGCCAGGCATCCAACAACAGCACCGCCCTGTTCGACGGTCCGGCGCCCGACTGCATCCAAAAACCCGTTGCCAGCCTGTGGTACACCTGGACGGCCGATTTCAGCGGAACTGCCAAAATCAGCACGGGTGCAAAATTCAATGATGTGGTGAATGTGTTCACGGGCGATTGCGCGGCCCCGCAAGCGCTGCTGTGCAACAACCGCGACGAACACGGCTTCACCGGGGAAAGCACCTATTTCCCGGTTCAGGCTGGCAACGCCTACTTCATCCGCGTGTGCGGACGCGAAGACGGGTTCGGGATTTCGCGCGGCGACCTGTGTATGAAAATTGAGCAAGTCCTGGACATACCAGCAGTGCCGTTGAACGACAACTGCGACACAGCCCAGCCGCTGGAACTGGATGCACCCTGCAAGACGGGCAACAATGCCAACGCAGGAAGTTCAACAGCTGTCCCTACCCGCAACGAATTGGCCCGCGCCGATATCTGGTACAAATTCACAGCGCCAGCGCTCGCGCCCGGCGAAGTGTTGGAGTTGAAAAGCAACGCCAATTTCTCCGATATCTTGACCGTTTTTTCTGGAAGCTGTGACGATCTGAAGGAAATTGCCGGTGACCACAAAGGCGGCAAACTTGACTTGAACAGCCTCACACCCGGAACTGATTATTTTTTGCAGATCGCCGGCAATTTCGCCACCATTGAAGGCAGTGTTTGTCCGGAAATGGTAAAAAAAGCAGAAAATGCACCCGACAACAACGATTGCCTGGCTGCAGCGGCCTTGACCATTGGCAGCAACTGTCAGCAGCACAGCAACGTTGGCGCTTCATTTTCCGGCAACATCCCGCCCTGTGTGCCAACGGTCGCCCGCGACATCTGGTTCCGCTTCGTAGCGCCCGCCTCAGGTGGGGTGCGCATCAACTCCGGGGCCGATTTCCAGCACGTGCTCGCCCTGTGGAAAGGCAACTGCAATGACCTCGACAATGTGTATTGCAGCGACAACCCACTGCGCTGCGACGGCTTCATGACCATAGGAGGCCTCAGTGCAGGGCACACCTATTACCTGCAGGTGGCATCCCAGACAGGCGTAATGGGGCCCGCCAGCGGCAATGTGTGCATCAAAATTACCGACGGCAGCCTGCCGCCCGATTTTATTCCCCTGAGCTTTGAAATACAGGAGCAGTGCGTCGATGTGGACATGGCCAAGCTCAAGTTCAAGCTGAAAGACGGTGTGCCACCCTTCACCATCACAGGCAATACGGATGGCGAAATTTTGCCCTCCGGCAGCACCTATTTCAGCATCGTGACCGATGCCATAGGCTGTGAAAGATCCATCACCAGCATGGTAGACGAGTGCCAGGGCAGCGCC
>CAYVPM010000512.1:0-3848 GCA_964453475.1 uncultured Saprospiraceae bacterium
GGCGGGCATTCTGAATGTCGGAGGTAAGTTTGTTCTTGGAGTCTTTCAGGATGCGTCCGATCGTACGGTATTGCCCGTTCAATTTTTTGAAAATAATACTTTGAACGGCATCTGTCAGGTCTTCGTTGCCATTGATGTACACCGAACGGACGGTGGTGAATAAAGCGATGGCACCTGAATTTACCTTCAACAAAGCCTGCTCCCCACCCGTCAGGGTTGTGTAATCGTCGTAGCCCCCAAACGTGCAGGTGGCCGTGATTATGAGCGGGTAGCGGTTCGGGTTGTCCCATCCAGCGATGTCGTTGTTGTCGACCACGCGCTCCTGCGACCAGCCCCTTGGCCCCCCGTGCCCAATATAATGCGTTACAAGATTTCCTTTGAATATATTGGAATTGATGGCTGCTTTTGCATCTGGGAAGCGCGCGCCTGCGGACGTCGCGATCTGTTGGTAGGCATCGAAATAAATCTTTTCGTTGTTAAACCAGTCCTCGTCGTCGGCATTGGCAATGGCGAGCTTGTCGGCTTGTTTGATGTGCGCATTGGCATCCTCATCGTCGGCAATGAACAGGGCACGCAAATGCCAATCGCCCAACAAGGCTGGGTCTTTGTCGTAAGCGATAATCTTGGTCACCAAGGCTTCCGCCTCGGAAGCCGAGCGCGGCACGATGCGGCCTACGGAAATGTCGAGCGCGCCCGAAAGGCTGCCGTTTTCTTCCGGACTTAGCAAAGCGAAAAAGTCGTCGGAAGGGAAGGCGTTGATGGGGCTGAAGGATTCGGCTGTTTCAAAGACCGGAATAAAGTCTTTGTTGTCGGGGCTGTTGGTGTTGTTCTTGGGATCGAAGGAGCCGTCGCCAAAAAGCAGGCAATATTCAAACTTGTTCGGGTCGCGCTCCAGCAGCATTCGTACGAAATCGCGGATGGCGGTGGGGTCTTTTGCCCCGGAAGAGAATTCGTTGAACACCTGATGCACATCGACTGTTGCCACATCCAAACCACTGTGCGTGCGGCGGTGCTCTGCCAGCCGCATGGCATCGGTTTCAAATTCTGGGTGGTACACAATCACCATTTCCAGATCCTGGAGTCCGTGAAGGTTTTGGTTGGCAATTTTTCCAGCTGCCTTTTCCGGCTTAGGCATGCTGCTGCCATCAGCAATGGCAATGAAGTTGCGCAAGCTGCCCAGCGTGTTGGCCCCGAACTCCACATTGCCGCCACTCTGTGTAGTTTTTTGAATCAATGGGGTTTGCGGGTTGCTCACGTCCCAAACTTTCAACCCCGTTCCTGCTCCGGAAATACGGAAAGTTGCAGTGGGCTCTGTGAGGGTTTTAAGGTCGCGGAAAGCCATGCTGCTGCCCGTCATTTTAAGTTTCCGGCGCACGTTTATTTCGATATAATCCAGCCAGCCTTCGCTCTGGGCGCTGACGTCCGGGTAGCGCACCGTCACCGGAAACTGGTCGGCAGTAGGTGTAAAGGTGCCGGTCAAGTTGGCATTCGAAGCAAAAGGACCATCTATATAGCTTGTCGTGACGGAAGAAATGGATTTGCTGATGGTGGTGCCGGCTACCTCAAATCGCACGGTTTGCCCCACGTCGCTGCGGCCCGCAAATTCGCCCCGGATGCGCGCTGTTGCACCGCTGACGACATTGGGGAAATTGAAGTCGTAGTTCCTTGTACGTGTCTGGTAAAAATAATCGCCGAACCAGCGTTTGCCGGAACCCTGGGATGTGGCGTTGAAATTCAACAGGTTTGTTTTTTCATCTTCGATTCGCGCAAAATCATCAAACTCCTCGGTGACATAACTGCTGGCCACACTGGGCTGTTCCGACATACGGAGGCCAGTGCCTGCGTTGGTTTTGATAAAATACCAGGCATGGTTGTCGTAGAGGTTGACGCGCACGGTGAGTTCAGGGTCGCTGGCGCTGGGGCGGTGTTGCCATGGCCGGGGTCCAACGGCGTAAAAAAGGATATAATCACCTGCATCAAACTTCCCGTCGCTTTCGCCAACGATTTCAATAGCGTTCTCCAGGAGGTCGTCGGGGCGTTGGTCGCTGTTCCGTTCGGGCAGCATGGCGCCGCCATTGCCATATAGCCGGATGTTGCGGGGATCAAGGTTGTCGAGGTTGCTGATGCCGAGGTCGTTTTTCAGGTAATTGTAGTCGAGCTTGTACACCCCTGTCTGGCTGACGCCGAATTTATAAACATCCCCGCTGCTCAGTACAGAATTGAGGGTAAATGGGCCGCCGCGTTCGCTTGCCGTTGTGGTGGGGGTGGGCATTGCTTCCACATTGATTTTCAACGTAAAGGACACGGCGCGCTCGTATTGGCTGCCAACCTTGCGCAGCGGCAGCACTTTGACCCGGCCAAAAAAACTGCTGCGCTCTTGTTCGATGAGCGTGCTGACAATGAGGTTATCGGATAGCACCGCATCGTCGGGAGACGGCTTCTTGCGCATGGGCTCCCAGGATACAGCCACTATTTCGGCAGTGATGCGCGATTTCCCTGTGACCGGGAACCTTTCTGAAAACACCGGGATGCTTCTGGCTTCGTCGCCATAAGAACAGCCCTCAAATTTCCACACTTCCACAGGATCGCCGTTCGAAAGTGTCCATTGCGCGGGCGCTTCGTCCCAATTCAAGTTTCGTTGAAAGTTGAAGGTGTTTTGCGCATTGAGGCCAAAGGCGACAAACAGCAGGAGGCTGAGCAAGCATTGATTTTTCATATCCGAATTAATTTTTGACACTTCCTTAGGCGCAGCAAAAGGAAGCTGGGTTGCTTCAAAAAGCATAACAAGTCAAAAGGCCGCAGGTTTTTGGGATGTATGTCGCCTCACGACTTTTCAGCAGGTTACAACATCAACCCGAAGATACTGTTTTGAACCTAAGTACCAAGTCAATATTAGTTTGAGTTATTGACTTGGTACTTATGTCCGGTATTTTGTTCTACTTAAAGCTGTCATTCATAGGCATCAGCGCATTGGCGATGGTTGCCCAGACGCGCATTGTACTTGGCCTCCCCTTGTCATTATCTTACCTGGACGCGTTCATTTTTGGCGGAGCTTTGTTTGGGTACCATTGCACCCATGCCGACTGGCGGTATAGGGCTGTAGCCTGGGGTTCTGGTTTTTTGGGTGCAATATGTTTTTTATTTTGGGTTAAATCATGGGCGGCGTTCATGATCGCGGTTGTTCCAGTGTTCTTTTGGTTGGCCTATTATGGCTTTCGGCGGCCAGGGCAGGCGGGATTGCGCAGGGTTTTGTTGGCCAAACCACTGACTGTTGCCTTGGCCTGGGCCTGGGTGACGGTATTGTTGCCCCTTCCTGCTGATATTTGGTTGCAGGCTTGGCCAATGTTCCTGGTGCGCGCCGTCTTTATCTTTGCCCTGGCGCTGGCCTACGATTTGAGTGACATATCCTATGACCACAGCGCAGGATTTACAACGCTTGCCAGCACCCTGGCGCCAAAAGGTACAATGTTGTTGATTTGTATTGGCTTGGGCGTTGCGGCACTTTTTGTAGGCATTGGATGGGCTACCGGTTTTTACCGCGATTCCAACGCCCTTGCCCTGCTGCTATCCTTGCTTTTTAGCGCCTGGTGGTTGCATTTTTTGCTAAAAAAATCGGCCTGGCATGCCTGGCACAAAGTACTGATTGACGCGCTTATGCTATTTCAATGCTGCCTTGTCCTACTTTTGCGCTGAAATCACGACTGTTGTCCCGCATTTTTGCGCCTTCTAACCTTAGCCGATGCTTTTGACCAGTACATTATGTCGCCTGTTTTTAAAATTCACTGTTGCCTTACCCAGGGCATATAGGAAGTATATTGCCCCTTGCCAACTTGCCCCTTGCCAACTTG
>CAYVPM010000513.1:0-3846 GCA_964453475.1 uncultured Saprospiraceae bacterium
AACGACTTTGCCGCTGGACAACATGCCACGCGACGAAAAGGGTGCGGTTGATTTTTCAAAAGATTTTTTCAGCCGACCCACCAACCTCACTGTTTCCGGTCAATTGGAAGCGGAGCTTGGCGCCTTGGCGCTTGGTGACGTATACACCTTTGGGCCTACTTTCCGGGCAGAGAACTCCAACACCACCCGGCACCTTGCCGAGTTCTGGATGATTGAGCCTGAGGTTGCGTTCAACGACCTGGCCGACAACATGGATTTGGCGGAGGATATGCTCCGCTATGTCATTGGTTATACTTTGGAACATTGTGCCGACGACCTTAAAATACTGGAAGACAGGCTGTTGGAAGAAGAAAAAAGCAAACCGCAGGATCAGCGCAGCGAAATGACGCTCAGCGAAAAGTTGCGCTTTATAATGGATAACCGCTTTGAACGCCTCACATACACCGAAGCGATCGACATCCTTAAAAACTCCAATCCCAACAAAAAGGGCAAGTTCCAGTTCCCTGTGGAAGGCTGGGGAACCGACTTGCAAAGCGAACACGAGCGTTATTTGGTAGAAAAACATTTCAAAAAACCCGTTATCCTGACCAATTACCCGGCTGCCATCAAGGCGTTTTACATGCGGCAAGACGAACCAAAGGAAGGTGTGCCAGGGCCAACCGTTTCAGCCATGGACATCCTTTTCCCAGGCATTGGAGAAATTGTTGGCGGCTCACAACGGGAAGAGCGACTGGATAAGCTGATAACCCGGATGCAGGAAATGCATATCCCGGAAGAAGAACTGTATTGGTACCTCGACACCCGCCGCTTCGGCACTTGCCCACATGCGGGCTTCGGCCTGGGCTTTGAGCGTTTGGTGTTATTTGTGACTGGCATGACCAATATCCGCGACGTAATTGCGTTTCCCAGGTTCCCGGGCAGTGCCGAATTTTAGAGAATACGGCGGTATTAAGGGGATTAACGGAGGCAATGCAGATTTTTCGGATTTATTTGAAAGATTTTCGCTGAAATACTTGCATTGTATGTTAAGAATCCCTTAATTTTGTAGCTGTATTCAAGTATATTCCGTCCTGAGAACAATGTCAGCGACATTCTTAATCCCCTTCGTCGCTGTTAAGTAGAATTGTCATCATACTGTGTTCCATTGGCTTTTTGAGCCTATTTTTAACGAAACTTATGCGAATGAGCGACTTGCACACGAACCTTACCCTCCCCTCAGACCCACAACAAGTTTCAAAAGTCGAACCATTTGTCCATGACGTAGCTACCCGCTACAACCTTTCCCCAGGTAAACAAGGAGATATCCTCGTCAGCCTGACTGAAGCTGTCAACAATGCCATCCTTCACGGCAATCAAGGCGATCAGCGCAAACATGTATCCATTTCTTTCCAACACAAGCAAGATTCTCTGTCAGTGCTTGTGAGTGATGAAGGCCCTGGTTTTGACCCAGGCAAGGTACCTGACCCAACTTGCCCAGACCTAATCGAGTGCTGTGGCGGCCGCGGATTGTTGTTGATGCGCAACTTGAGTGATGAATGTTGTTTCTCCCGTGGTGGCAGCACCGTAGAAATGCGTTTTAAAATTTCTTGATTTTACTGCTAATGCAAACGACGAACCTCTGAAGGGACCTACCTTCAGAGGTTCGCTGTTTATAGCCAATACTTTTACATGAATTTTCCAAAATTGCCGGATGAGCTGCCGGAATCGCCCGTTTCCTTCTATTTTGAAGATGTGACATTTGACCTGCCGCAAGAAGCGCAAGTGGCCGAATGGCTACAATCAATTGCCGAAGTGGAACAAAAAGCATTGATTGAGGTCAATTTTATTTTCTGTTCCGACGAGCACCTGCGCGCCATCAACGTGGAATACCTGGATCACGATTATTACACCGATGTGATTACCTTTCCGTACAGCGATGATGCCGTTCATGGCGATGTGTTTATCAGCGCCGAACGGGTGCGCGACAACGCTGCCACATTGGGTGTCCCGTTTGAAGCGGAGCTTTGCCGGGTAATGGCGCATGGACTGCTGCATTTGGCAGGTTATGACGATAAAACACACGAAAAAAAGCTGGAAATGACGGCGAAGGAGGATTTTTTTCTGCGCTCATGCCCGCTTATTTCAGCCACTTCGTAAACAAAATGGATGGGGTACGCTTTACCTTTGTAGGCCATCATTTGTTACGAAAACCCTTTTTTAGCGTCTAAAAGGCGCAATACCTGATGATGGGGGGCTATAAGTGTAGCCCGCATTTGATGTGGAATAGCCCATCGTTGCCGAACAAAGTTCGGCGCTATTTGAAAATTTAAAAATCTATCTATATGCAAAACAAATCCCTTTTCCTTCTGATGCTCTCGCTGCTCTTGTCTATCAGCGCCGATGCCCAATGGAACGTGGTGCGTGAAACATCGCGCATCATGTCTTTTGGCAGCCGCCCTTGTTTCCGCATGGAGTTCGCAGACACCGACACAAGATCCATTGAAAGAATCTGGCGCGACTTTGCCAAGAAAAACTTCAATGCCAAGCTCAAAAAAAGCCGGGGCGAATGGACAGCCACCAAACTCCGCGCGGCTTTTATGGGCGACGAGCCATTTGCAATCTACTCCACCATTGAGCAAGAAGGTAATAAGTCATCGCTCAATGTCTGGGTTGATGCCGGCACCTATTTCCTCAACAGCCGCGACAACCGTGGCCGATCAGACGAGATGATGCGCGCCCTGCAACAATGTTATTTCGACATCCGCCGCGACGCCGTCGGCAGCGACCTGAAAGACGAGGAAAACAAGCTCAAAGAGCTGGAAAACACCCAAAAGAAACTTGTACGAGACAATGAAACCCTGCGCAGGGACATCGAATCCTGGAAGGCAAAAATCCAAAAGGCCGAGCAGGACCTGGTGAACAATGTGCAGTCGCAAGAAGCAAACCTGGTGGACCAGGAAGCCCAGCGCCGGGCGGTGGAAGAGGTGAAGAAGCGGCTGCAGAATGTGGAGAATGAAGGGGGGAATTAAAGGGGGGCAGCACCCCGCATTGTTTTTTTGCTCAATGTAAGGCCAGGATGTGCAAGCCACCTCACTGCGGGGACGAGACGAGGCGGAAGCCGAGATCGTCGTCCCGGTACTCCGGCGCGACGCGGTTGCGGAACGCCACGCGGCAGGTCCGCGCGGTGCCGCCCCACGAGCCGCCGCGAATGACACGGTACGTACCCGTTTTTGGCCCTTCCGGATTTTTTTGCGCTTCGGCAGCATAATCGCCATACCAGTCGGCGCACCATTCCCAAACATTGCCGCTCATGTCGTACAGGCCAAGCTCGTTGGCTTTTTTCTGGCCGACAGGGTGGGTGCGGCAATTGTTTTTCTGCACCAGGTCAGCTTTCCATTCGCTGGACAATGGCTTGTCGCCTGAATTCTCCCAAAACCAGCCCACTTCCTGCAGGTCGTCGCTGCCGGCGTATTGGTATCCTTTTGACAAGGCGCCGCCTCGGGCGGCAAATTCCCATTCGGCTTCTGTGGGCAGGCGGAAGCCATGGCCGGGGAATTTGGCGTTGAGCTTTTTGAGGAAATCCTGCACATCGTCCCAACTGACTTTTTCTACGGGCAGGTCGTCGCCCTTGAAATGGGACGGGTTGCTGCCCATCACTTCCTGCCAAAGTTTTTGGGTCACCGGGTATTTGCCGATGGAGAAATCGGAGAGCGTGACGCTGTGGACGGGCTCGGCGATGCCTTTTTCGCCCATTTGGAAGCTGCCGCCTGGTACGCGCTGCATTTCGGGGAGCCCTTTTTGCAGGGTGGCTTCTTGTATTTGTTATTTCAAGGATCAATTTGTACAATTCCTCACAGCAATGCATCC
>CAYVPM010000514.1:0-3840 GCA_964453475.1 uncultured Saprospiraceae bacterium
TCAATCGTCCGATAAGAAAACTAAATCTGTTGCATTTGAAACTTGAATCCGCCATTTCAACAACCAATCCATCTTTAACGGAATTTTAAAACCCGATTCTGATTTTTATTTAAAATTTATTTTGGCAATAATTAATAGTACATTATTTTCTTATTGGCAAGTTGAAACTTCCCCAAAAGCAAACAGAAAATTATTTCCTACATTACTAATGGAAACTATTGAAAATCTCCCAATTAGGGAAGCAACGGTAGATTTGCAAAAGGCTTTTATAGAAGTTGTTGACAATATTACAAAAAAAATATTCTATTTACAACAAGCGCAAACCCAATTTACTGATTTACTACAAAGTAAATTTGAGATAGGAAATCTTAGTGTAAAATTGCAGAATTGGTATGGATTAGATTTTAAAGATCTTTTAAAGGAATTGAAAAAATCAAGGGTACAAATTACTCTTTCCGATTCAGCGGAATGGATGCAATTCTTCAAGGAACAAAAGCAAAAAGTGCAAGACTTGAAAATGGAAATTGATAAGATTGAAAAGGAAATTGATCAAATGGTTTATGCCCTATACGAATTGACACCCGAAGAAATCGCAATTGTTGAAAGTCAAAGTTGAATACCATGAAAAACACAACTGACAAAACGCCTAAGCCCGAAAAGCAACGAGGTGAATATGATGAAAAATTACAAGTCAAAGGTTCATTCCTTGACATTATGAAGGCTGCCATGAAAGAAGCCGATGAAAAACCAAAAAAGAAGAAAAAGGAAAAAGATGGATAATTATAGGAGAAAGGAGAAAATGAATTGAACCGAATAGTACGATTTTTTAAGAACGCTTTAAACGTTTTCAAAATGTACAACATCAATCTACTCCAACAATTAGCCCAACAAAAACAAGTAAGAGAAAGCGGTAAAAATTTGTTGCGGCAAGTTGTTGATGAGTTTAATAAATTGGACGTTCCATCAAGTGCAATGTGCCAATTGGTTGACAACGATGAAAAGGTCATCATCAAACTGCTTGGTGTGTGGGCTGTTATCGGGATGGATATTCATTCAGAAAATCTTGGTACGTTTACAATTTACGCATCAAAAACTTGGTCTTCAAATTGGGAACAATACACGATACCTGTTGACAATATCCTTCGGTTCGATAAACGCGGGGTGCTTAGGAAAGCAGAAGCCCCGTTCATGGAGCCAGAATTATATGGATATAATATTTTAGAATATGTCTTGGAGGTAGGGAAAAACTATACGCCAAGTAAAATTTCAAATCATTGATAATCAATCAGTTATAAGATTGGGTGTAAATGGGTATAGTTGCCTAAAAAAAAATATCAACAGCCTGAAAGTTACTGCTTCACGAAGTTTAGCGACACAGAATTGATACAATACCGCAGGCCTGTAGGCGCCGGGCCATCGGCAAAAACGTGTCCCTGGTGTCCGCCACAGCGGGCGCACTCCACTTCCTGGCGTTCTATGCCCAGGCTTCGGTCTGTTTTGTCGGCGATGCAGTCATCCGAAATGGGTTTCCAAAACGAGGGCCATCCCGTGCCGGACTCGAACTTGGTTTCGGACGAAAAGAGCGGCAAGCCACAGCCTGCGCATACAAAAATGCCCTTTTCATGGTTATCCCACAGATCGCCCGTGAAAGCGCGTTCGGTGCCTTCCTGGCGCAATACGTAGTATTCCTTTTCCGTCAGTTGCTTTTTCCACGCGTCTTCCGTTTTGGTGACGGGTATCATTTTTCCGTCGGCGTATTGTGCCGGAACGATGGAATCAGATTTGATTTCCATCGCCGGCTGGGCAGCAGCTATGGGCAGCTTGTAGTTGGGTTCAGCGCTGTTGCAAGCTGCGATGCTAAGAATGATGCTTAAGTATTTCATAGTGCAATTATTTTTGTCGCGGCTGGTTCCACTCTTCTTTTTCAGCGAATTTCACGATGATTTTCATGAAATTCACCATAGTAAGGAAAACAATGAAGCCAATGGAGATGACCAGATATATCCAGCGGTAGGATCCCGCATCGTTGATTGGGATGCCCGATAATCCCCAGGCGGCCATTGCAGTACCAAACGCCAGCAGCATGTAACTGTACATGGAAGCCTGCCAGTATTTCATAAAACTGTCGGCGCGGAGACTTAGGATACTGTTCAGCATGGCAAAAAAGAGCATAAAAGCCGCACCGATAGACCAGCTGAACAGGGGATCAGCATTTAGGGGCTGAAAGCGGTTGAAGAGCCAGCCTGTGGCCATGATCAGTGTAGCGACCGACAATACCGCGATTGCTTGTATGAGTGGGCGGTTCAATTGTTTTTCTATGGAATTATTCATGCATGTATAGTCTTTGAAGCGTTCAACAAGCGGCATTTCAGGCAATTACCGGATCATCACTCCCCGGCGGTCGAGAAAAGGAATTTCGGTAAAATTGCTTTCCTCCAGGGCGCCCTGAACGAAGACGTACTTTTTGTCGTAGAGATAGTTGTCGAACGAGAAGCTGACCCAATACTCGTTGGCGATGTTGAACAAAGGCTTATGGATCGGCTCTATTTTTTCAAGCTCCAACGGGCCAATCGCTTCCCAGAAATAACGCAGGGTACTGCTGCGCCGCATCTCTCCGTCAATCTCCCCGTAACCGGATGAATTGACAATGACGGAGCGTATCGGTTCGTCCTTCAGGTTGATGATGTACGCATCCCAAAATTCACCGTAACCATCTTCGTCCGGCTCCCTTGGCACAATCGCTATGGCCAGGTCTTCCACTTTTCGGATGTCGATATTGTGTTTCATATATTGTGATTAAAGTGATTCTGGATGATTTGAGTGACCTCCTACGCCCTGAAAAAAGGCTTCGCGGGTAAAAAACAAATGCCTGATTTTAAAGGGATGCAACATTCCTGCATTCACAACCACTTTGCGTTGACTATAATTTGTCTGTTTGATTCACTGAAGCAACGACATCGCACAAAAAAACATCTGCGAAATGTCGCTTCAGTTTTTCTTTAACTTCTTGTATATCAATTTGTTTTCCCAGTTCGTTCGACATTGAGGTCGCGGCCTTGTCCTCATCTGTAATCCCACAAGGTACAATATGGCGAAAATATTCCAATGGGGTATTGACATTAAAAGCCCAGCCGTGCAACGTCACCCAGCGACTGATGTGTACGCCGATAGCGCAGAGTTTTCCAAAGCCTTTTGCCGGCGTTTTTTTGTTTACCCAAACACCTGTGTACTCAGGTAGCCGGAACGCCTCCAGGCCGTACTCCCCTACTGTCCTGATGATTACTTCCTCGATGTTGCGCACATAGCGGTTTACATCATTGAAAAACCAATCCAGGTCGAGGATCGGGTAACCGACTATTTGCCCGGGGCCGTGATAGGTGATGTCGCCGCCGCGGTTGATGGGGAAAAATTCAATGCCTTTTTCGAACAGTTCGGCCCCTGACAGCAAAAGGTTTTCCATGGAACCGCTTTTTCCAAGGGTATACACCGGTGGGTGCTCTACAAACAAAAGGTGCTGCTCTTGGGGAAATTGACCTGTGCGCAGGTGTTTGTTGGCCAGTTTATTCGCCACCATGCTTTGGTGCAAAGCAGTTTGAAAATCCCACGCTTCGCGATAGGACATTCGACCCAAGTCTTGAAACTGAACAATCGGCATGGTGTTATTTTTTGCGCAAAAGGATCAAACTGCTGTTGGGGACGCGCAGTATGATATCGTACACATCTAAAACATCTTTTACCGTGTCATGGTTGACGGCGTAATAAAAATCTGTATCTTTTTGTGGCGGGCGGGGGCCGTGGAAAGGCGGCCCCACCGGGGCGTGGGCATCTATGCCGTGGGCG
>CAYVPM010000515.1:0-3835 GCA_964453475.1 uncultured Saprospiraceae bacterium
CCGAAAAGGCGGCCGGGATCGCCCGCTTTCGCAGTCACTTTGAGCGTTACGCCGTTCAGCTTTGCAGCTTCTTCCTGGAAAGCAGCGATGACGGCGCCCTCCTTTTTGCCTGCTTGTTTTTTCAAGCCTTCGAGGCGGGCGAGGTTAGGCTTGTTGGCAACGATGCCCAAGCCTTTGGGGATCAGGTAATTGCGTCCGTAGCCGTCTTTTACTTTAACGACTTCGTGCTTGGCGCCTACCTTTTCAATATGATCGAGCAGAATGATATTCATCTCTTGTGAATTTGATAATGAGTTAATTTGATAATTTGATAATTGCCGAAACGCGGCCATTTGGGTCAACCCTGAAATGTGTGAATGTGCCAATTATCAAATTATCACATTCACCAATTATCACATTAAACCTTATTTCATCAAGTCGGCCACGAAAGGCAGGATTGCCAGGTGACGGGCGCGCTTTACGGCTGAGGAAACGCGGCGCTGGTACTTGAGGCTGTTGCCTGTGATACGGCGCGGCAGCAATTTGCCCTGCTCGTTGATGAATTGAAGGAGGAAATCGGAATCTTTGTAATCAATGTACTTGATACCGAATTTGCGGAAACGGCAATATTTTTTGTTCCGGAGCCCGATTTTCGGGTTGCTGAGGAACTTTACATCTTCTCTTGAAGCAGCCATCTTTCTGTTGTTGTTGAAAGTGAAAGTAAATGGTGAATGTCAGTGATTAATCGTCAAGGTCGATTACTTCCGGATCGGAAACCAGTTCTTCTTCCGGAATTACTACCTTTTTGGCCGGGATAACATCTGCTGGCGCGTCAGCCGACGGAGCTTCCGTCTTCTTGCGCGAGCCAATGCGGCCGTTACGCTTGTCATCGTTGTACTTCACCCCGAACTTGTCCAGCTTCACCGTGAGGTAGCGGAGCAGGCGCTCGTTGCGCTTCATGTTAAGTTCGAACTTCACCAACCAATCGGCGGCCTCTGTTCCGAACTCGATGCAGTAAAAAACACCCGTAGAGCGTTTGTTGATAGAATAGGCCAATTGTCGGAGGCCCGTCTCATCCACATGAACGATCGTCGCACCAAAATGCTTCAAATCTTTCTGGATGTGTTCCGCTGTCGCTTTTACTTCATCGCCCGACAGGACTGGATCTACGATGAAGGTGACTTCGTAATGTCTCATTATGAGTCTGTTATGTGAAAAATAAGAACGTTTTTAAAAAACGGACGCAAAAGTACGACGATGTACGCAAATATGCAAGCGGTAAAGAAAAAGAAAACCTCATTTAAGCGTACATATCCGCTATTTCCACCTCAAACTTCTTCATTATCACCCGCCGCTTCAATTTTAGCGTGGGCGTGAGCTCTCCTTCAGAGCCGTCGGTTTTAACGGGCTCCCAGAGATTGGGCAGCAGGGCGAACTTTTTCACTTGCTCGGCATGGCCAAAGTTCGGGTTTACCCGGTCGACAAGCATTTGGTAGCGCTCAAGCACTTTCGGGTTTTTGATTGCCTCGGCTACGCTGGTCCAGGGTATGTCATTTTTCTCGCACCAGTTGCACAGCCCATCGGCAGAAGGGACGAGCAGGGCCGACACGAATTTAAGGTTCTCGCCTACCACCATGGCCTGTTCCACGAGGTAATGCTCTTTAAAAATGGATTCTATGGGTGTGGGGGCCACATATTTGCCGCCGCTGGTTTTGAGCAACTCTTTTTTGCGGTCGGTTATTTTCAAAAAAAGCGCGCCGCCGGGACCCGGCACCAGCATGCCCACATCGCCTGTTGCCAACCAACGCTCGCCGTCGATTTCGCGGATCATCTCCGCTGTCTTTTCGGGTTGCTTGTAATAGCCTTCCATAATGCCCGGGCCTTTGGCTAGCACCTCGCCTTCTCCGGGCCGGTACAAGGGGTCTTCGTCAATCCGCAGCGTCACGCCGTCGAGGACAGTGCCCACCGATCCAAGCCATGCAGGGGAGTTGAAGCCGTTGAAAGTCAGGGCCGGAGCCGCTTCGGTAAGCCCATAGCCTTCCCTGACGGGTATGCCGGCAGCATTGAATACCCGCATCACTTTGAGCGGACAAGCGCTTGCGCCGGTGATGATGCCCTGCAGGTGGCCGCCAAGCGCAGCCCGCCATTTTGAAAACACCAGCTTTTGGCATAAAGCCCATTCAAGTGCTTTTATTCCTTTAAACTTTTTGCCCAAATCCCACTCCTCCGCCAATGCCATAGACCTGAAGAACAACCAACGCTTCACGCCCTTGAGGGAATTGCCCGTGTTGTATATTTTTTCAAAAACCTTTTCCAGCAGCCTTGGCACGGTGGTAAAAAAGTGCGGCTGAATAGCCCTTAGGTCGCCGTTTTCGCCACCCAAGTTCTCTGATGTGGTAAACGACACACTGGCGCCATACGCGGTGAACGCATACACTGCCGCGCGCTCGAACACGTGGCTGACCGGCAAAAAGCTCAGTATCCGACTGCCGGGGTCTATGGCCATCAGGCGGCGCAGCGCTTCCACATTGAAGGCAATATTGCGGTGCGTGAGCATTACGCCCTTGGGATTGCCCGTTGTGCCAGAGGTGTAAATGATGGTGGCCAGGTCTTCCGGCTTGATGCCCGCCTTGATTTTTTCCACTTCGGAAAAGTCACTGTCGGCTGGGGCGAGCAGCTTGCTCCAGTTGGGCGCAAGCGGATGGTCGAAAAAAGTGAAAACCTCCTGGAGCCCAGGCGTTTTTTCCTTGGCTGCCATTACTTTGTCGTACAAATCGCCCTGTCCGACGACGCAGTATTTCGCTGCCGACTCGTTGAGGATGTACTCGTACTCGCGGGAACTGATGGTGGGGTACATGGGCACGTTTTGAACGCCGATTTGCAACATGGCAAAATCCAGCGCTACCCATTCCGGGAGGGTTTGGTACACGACTGTGGCTACCTTATCGCCCGGTCGCACGCCCATATCCAGCAATCCTTTGCTGGCACGATTGACCAGCAAGACCATCTCGGCAGTGGAGAGATACTGCCATTGACCTCGCACTTTTTGACCGAATGCTTTATCCAGGGGGTGTTCGTTCAATTGGTCGTACAGGTAGTCAAAAAGCCGTTTATCATACATCATAGAACAGAAATTTATCCGCTTGAAACAAATTATTTATAGTCATCGTAAACGTAGTTGCGAAAATCGTGATCGGATAATCATCTGAAAATCAAGTATCTTCCATCATTCAAATCACACAAATCACTTTAATCACAGTATAGAACGGCAGCAAGATACAGACAAAACATTTTGTCAGAAAAATAAGCCGGAGCAATTTGCGCATCTTTATGGATATCCGATCAAATATATTGTCTGTGCCGGTTTTTTAGGGCAGCATGTTGGAAGTATTTTGAATACTTAGCATTAATTTGGCAAATTAGTTAAAATATAAGGGGTGCGCAAAACAAAAACGATGTGATTGTTTTTAAAACAAATAATTTTTTTAAAAAAAACCTACAAACCATGCTTGGATAAGTGGAAGGAAAGTGCCAACTTTGTATCTTGTTAGGGAAAGCACCTTTTTCTAGCCGACATCTCTTCGGCCTTCCTCTGAAAAAGGCAAATAGTCAAAACGATTTTGTGATACTGGAGTATTGATGGCAATTTTTGCACATCGATCAGGGTTACGTCGCGCAATTGCAGCAAACCGTTGTACTCGGAAGCTGACAGAAGACTTAACGCAGTTTTCCCACGTTCGCAGCGTGGAGGAACTGTTGCAACATCGACCCTGTTTTTGAGAAAAAGATTGTGATACAATATATAGTCAACGCAAAGTGGTCGTGAATGTTGGAATGGTACAATCATTTTGAAATC
>CAYVPM010000516.1:0-3824 GCA_964453475.1 uncultured Saprospiraceae bacterium
ATCTGTGCGAAATAAAAATCAACCTAAATGCAAGGTGTAATTGGGTATAGTTACCTAAAAAAAATTAGGTGCTTTATTTCAATAGCCTGAACAATTACCTTTATTCCTGAATTTCAACCCACCCAATGCGCTATTTATCCTTCATATCCATACTGCTGTTTTTTTCCTGCCAGAACGAAAGTGCTGAAAACCAACTCGTTGTAAGCGTCGAACAAATCGCACTCCGCGCTGCGCCGGGACTGAAAGGCGCAGAAACCAGCATCCTGCACAAGGGCGACAAACTGATCGAGCTCGGCGAGGTCAGCCATTTCGAAAGCCCCATTACTTTTGGCAACACCCCCATGCGCACACCCTGGCTCAAGGTACAAACTGCCGACAACAAACAAGGCTGGATATTCGCCGGAGCTGTGCAGCCCCAAAAAGCAACAGACGATTGGCTGTTGCAAAAGCGCCTCGACTGCTATTTCGGCCACGCATTCGCCAGCAGGGTCAACCACTGGAAAGCGGGACTCGAGGCCCTGCCCAGCGAGGCTGACTGGGCTGCCTCCTACCGAAACGCCATTTCCATGCGCGACTCCCTGGTGCAGGTGTTGAAATTCCGTGCTGAGCCGGAAGGCCGACCCGATTATGCCTGGTTGGCCAACGTAATGCCCGGCTTCGTTTTCCAACGCGGCCTCGATGGCGGTCCGCCGGAACTGTACACCGACTACCGTTTTTGGTTGCAAAAAGCCGCAAAATCCAGCGGAACGGCTGATGATGCCTTCCTCGAAACCTGCATCCAGTTGTTCCCGCACGACAGCATCGAGTCCATTTTCCCGGTGTGGAAGTTTCCCATGAGCACCCAGGAATCGGCCAGCCAGCTCGGTACGGGCGCGCACGCAAAGGTTTTACAGGCGGTTGACAACACGCTGGCACATTCGCGGCTTTTCGAACCCGAACTGATGCAGATAAAAGATGCGGTGTTGGAAGATATCCAGGACAAAAGCGCTCGTTTTTGGCAAGATACACCCTTGATCATGAAAGACCTGGATGCCTTGATCGCAAACCCGCCCAAATGCTTGAGCGCTGTGGAACTCAGCGCTTTGGCAACGCGGCGGGCGATGTTTGAGGATGTTGCGGGGAATGGGATTAAGGTGAATTTGAGGAGTGGGGAATTTTAAAGGCGTTTTATGCCCTTCAAGGCACGGGTTCGTGGATTGAAAAATTTGAACATTAAATGAGCAAAGTATGAGCAGTACCGGTCCAATACACCTACCTACCTTTGCCTCAAGGTGTCAGGTTTACCATTTCCATTGCAATTTTGAAACAACATTCCAAGCTTCAAATAAATCGCCGAAACCTGAAGCCCGAAACCTTTCCATAATATGAATCCATTTTTGCAAGAACTCATCGCCGCCTGGAACGCCCACAGCAAAGAACGCCTGTTGGCCATGTATCACCCTGATTTCGACGGGGAAGACCTCTCCGAAGGCAAGCACGCTGGCGGCGTCCGCGATGCCGAGCGCATGATCGATTATATCCTGAACGCCTTTCCCGATGTGGAAATGACACTTCTGGAATGGGGCGTGCAAGGCGACAATGTGTTCTTCTTCTGGCAGGCCGTCGGCCACCAGCGCGGAAAACTGATGAACATTCCAGCCACCGGGAAAAAATGCTCTTTTATTGGCTCCACCTTCCTCACCCTGAAAGAGGGCAAGATTATCCGCAGCCGCCGGATTTGGGATGTAGCCACCATGCTGCGGCAGATCGGGTTGCTGCCAGAGCCGACCACGGCGCAGTATTGATGTTTTTGGGTTCTTACAATGGTCTGGTAGAGCACACTACTGGACATTTTCGGGGTAGCAGTAAAACATGAGTCATCTCGAATTTTTTGCAGCCCCAGCGGGGCTGAATCTTGGTAGAATGGACGGAAAATCGGGTTGGCGTGCCGCAGGTACGCTATCTAAGGTCCACAGATAGCGTACCTACGGCACGCCAGCACACGAAATTAACATTTCTACCAAGATTTCGTCCCGCTGGGACGATAAGCGCTAAAAATTCGGATGACTCATGTTTTACACACAGCACGAAAACTTTTTCCAATAAGTACAACATTCGCGATTGTAATCCCCAAAAAGCATTACTTTTGGCGATTAAAATCGCTAAAAAATGATTTCAAGGTATATTGAAACCCAGGTAAAGCAAAGCATCAATTCCGAAATCCGCAAGCTGGTATTGATCCTGGGGCCAAGGCAGACAGGAAAAACTACCCTTGTACGGCGGATCATGGAACAGAACAAGGGCAGGAGCTTGTACCTCACCGGCGACGACCCAACTGTTCGCAGCCGGCTCCTCAACATTGGCATAGAGGCTTTAAGGCCGATTTTGGAAGACTGCGATTTGTTCGTGCTCGATGAGGCGCAGCGCGTTACCAACATCTGCATAACCCTCAAGCTCATCGCCGACAATTTTCCAAACGTCCGCGTAATAGCCACGGGTTCTTCTTCCTTTGAGATGTCAAATCAGATCAATGAACCGCTCACCGGGCGAAAAACGGAATATTTTTTATACCCGATATGCTGGCAGGAGTGGGCAGAACATGCCGGAGCATTTAAGACGGCATCAGGACTGGACCAGCGGCTGATTTTTGGCATGTACCCCGAAGTGTTGACGCGTCCCGGGCAGGAAAAAGAAGCCTTGGCCGGCCTGGCCTCAGACAACTTGTACCGCGACCTGCTTTCTTTCGCGCCCATCCGGAAGCCTGAAATATTGGTGCAGTTGCTCCAGGCGCTTGCCCTGCAGTTGGGCTCGGAGGTGTCGTACAACGAACTGTCTATGTTGCTAAAGGTTGACAAACAAACCGTTTCCAACTACATCACAGCGCTGGAACAAGCTTATGTGATTTTCAGGTTGGGCCCCTTTAGCCGGAACTTGCGCAACGAGATATCTACAACCCGAAAGGTATATTTTTACGACAACGGGATTCGGAACGCACTTTTAGGGAATTTCTCCCCACTGGAACTCAGGAACGATAAAGGTGCACTTTGGGAAAACTTCCTTGTAAGCGAACGCCTGAAGCGGAACCGCTATGCGCGGCGGCATTTTGTCAATACCTATTTCTGGCGCACAAAACTGCAACAAGAAATCGATTACCTCGAAGAATACGACGGGCAACTTTCGGCATTTGAAATGAAATGGAAGCCTTCGCGGATGCCAAAACTGCCCGCTGCTTTTGCCGGCGCATATCCTGAACACCGGTTTTCTGTCGTAACACCGGAAAATTTTGCCGCGTTTTTGAAGATAGAGGGGTGACAGGCTCAATCTGGCATGAATTAAAGTAGCGCTTTCCTTCCCTTTTGAAAAACAAATCCCGCTCAACCAACAACCCGCGCCTACCCTGATGCCCTTTTTTGTATTTTTGCCCCCAATAAAGGCAAAAAGCAAGGTAGCTTATGACATCAAACACCAAAAAAGGCAAAAACCGCGAAACCATTTTGCTCATCATCGTGGCCGTAGTAGGCCTGGGCGGACTGGCGGCGTTGCAATTTGCCAAAAAAGGGAACTCCCGTTCCAACCAAAATGCGCTGCTGCAGGCAGAAAGCGAACAAAATGCCATAGATGCCCAGGCAGCAGCACCCATCCAGCGCATCCCCGGTCAGCTCCTGCGCACCAGCGAGTACCCGGAAGCCGGGCGGCCTTTCAAGTTTTACATGAGCAAATCGAGTCAGGGGCCCGAATACGCCCTGGATTTTGGCGACGGCAGCGCACGCAAGGTGTTCAAAGAAGGCTATGTGACCCATACTTTTAAAAAGTCGGGGCCTTGTACCGTCACCCTTTTTGCCAGC
>CAYVPM010000517.1:0-3813 GCA_964453475.1 uncultured Saprospiraceae bacterium
GGGTCCTGGTACACCACATTGGTGAAAATATCCTGGGTGTAGTTGCGGCCGATGGCAAAAATGGGCCGCTCTTCAAAGCTGATGTTGGCTTCGTAGTTTTCCGTGAATTGCGGCCGCAAACCCGGATTGCCCGACTCGTACAGGTATTGATCCAAAAAGCGCGGAAAGGGGTTGAGGTAGCTGTAGGCCGGCCGGCTGATCGATTTCCGGTACACCAGGTAGCCCCGCAGTTCATAGGAGGCAATACTGAAGAGGCGGCGACTCAGAAAAACATAGGGAAATAAATCGGCGCGCTGGATGCTGAAGGATGTATCGGAAGGCACCCGCTGTTGCCCGAACATATTGGTGCCTTCCAGGCGAACGCCAGCTTTCAGGATAAACTGTCCGAAGGTTTTTGAGCCTTGAAGGTACCCGGCATGAATGGCTTCCTTATATCTAAAGGCGTTGGTGCGGAAAGGATCGGGGTTTTCGGCGCCATTGACGATGGTTTTGTAGGCCGTTTGGTTGTCAAAGCTTTGCAGGGCCGTTTTGGCGCCCGTTTCAAACGTGATTTTGTAGGGGAATTTATACTTAAAATCTACCTGTGCGCTGAAAGAATGCCGCGCACTTTCTATGTCGCCAAGTCCGCCCAGCGTGGTTTGGCTGACCGGAATTATGGAAACAAGGTCAAAGTCCTGCCGGTTGAAACTTTGATTGTAGGCATAGGAAGCATCTGCTGTCAATTCGGAGCCGAGGGTGTCCAGTTTGTACTTTGTGGATATGCCCTGGTCGTAAAAAAAGGAATGGCCATCGTTGTGCAAATCGTTCAGGTTGTCATTGACAACAAATGCGTTTTTAAGGTCCAGAATCTGATTCTGTGTGTTGGTAGCCGAGTTGTTGAAGTTTAGGCTGCCGCGGCCATCAAAGTCGAGGGTCCACATGGGCTTTAATTCAAATCCCAAACCAAAGCCTGCAAAAAGGCTCTGTCCCGGAGAGGTGGTATAAGCATCCTGCACCAGGCTGGTATCGGGTGAAAGCTGCCGCGTGGTCAGCAACTGGTCGTAGGAATTTCGATTGGAGTAGTTCAGGTTGACATAACTGCTGCGCCCGCCGTCGCTGTTGTTCAGCGAGAGCCCGAGGAATTGATTCCCGAAGCGTCCCTGGTTCATACCGCCGCTTAAACTGCCTGTACGGCCAATTTTCACGCCTTTTTTCAGCACCACGTTTACAATGCCGCCGCCCCCGCTGGCATCGTATTTGGCTGAAGGGGTGCGCATTATTTCCAACCTTTCTATGCTGTTCGGCGGCAGGTTTTTGAGCATGGAAGCAATGTCTTCACGACTCATTTTCTGTTCCCGGCCATTGATGTAGATGGTGGCGGGCGTGGTGCTGCTCAGGTAAACATTGCCGTCCTGATCGAGGAACAGCCCGGGCGTTTTTTCCAGGATTTCGTAGGCGCTGGTACTTGTCTCCGCGATCGGCCCCGGGTCGACGATGGTCATGTCGTCTTCCTGTCGCATCAGGGGCTTTGTCGCTTTTATGGTCACCGCAGCCAGTGCTGTGGCATCCTCCTCCATAAAAAACTGGTAAACGCTGGTGGATTTGCGCACCAGCAGGCCTTTTTTCAAGGGCGCCATGCCCGTGTAGGTCGCCTCCAGCAGGTATTGCTGGTCCACCGTTGCCTGAAATTTTGCCGAACCGTCAACACCGCTGATGGCGAACTGTACCTTGCCGGTATCCAGGCGTTCCATCAGTTTCAGCGTCGCGCCTGCGATGGGGGTTTTGTTGTATTCCAGCAGTTCTATTTTGATTGAAACTGTTTGGGCTTGAGCGAGTTGCGCGAATAACAGCGCGGCTAGGAGTAGTTTTTGCATGCCGCAAAAGTACGTTTTCAAAACATCTTTCATTGGCGCAAAGACAGCAAATGTTTCCCCGGGTTGTATTCGTTTTACAAACTTGTTACAAGGTTTTACTCCGGGTTGGGCAGGGTACCTGAGGCAGGGCGTACTTTTGTAAAAAAATTCAAACAATGGAAAAAATAATGCAATACATCCTGGGTATCGCCTGTTGCCTTATGATTGGCCAGGTTTCTGCCCAAAGTGATTTCAACAACTGCGCCGCAGCCTTTTTAGACGATAAGATGGTGGTGGATGAATATTCCACCAGCGGTAAATGCAGCGTTTCCATAGATGCAAAAGGCATGCTAAGTGTTTCAACGGTCGATCTCTCGCCCACAGAAAGCAAGGCGGTCGACAAAATTCGGTTCATGCTCGCTATCCGCGACAAGAACACCAAAACGCTGGTGATGTATTCGTCAGAGAGTTACAAGCAAATCGCCATTCAAAAGGTACTGTCAAGGTGCAAGGAGGGCGACAGCATTGTAGTTATGACGCAGGATATGCAGTATGCTTTGCCGCATCATGAGATATTGGTGCAATAAGTTTAGGGTGTGTTGGGGATTTTTATTTCGCGCAGATTTTACACAGATTCGGTTGCACAGATTTTACGCAGAAACATCTGCGTAGAATCTGTGCGAAAACATCTTGTTTTTCAGTAACTATACCCAACGGAAAGTGGTTTGCGAAAATATATGGAGGCAAATCCTTCATAATCAATTTAATCCATCCTGAAAATCTTGCAAATCACTAGAATCCTGGTATAAGTTGGTTCACCACTAGTGCGGCAAACGCTCCCGGAAGTAGCCATATACCCAGGTACCCGCGATCGCGCTCAACAGCACGATCCCGACAACCAGGGCGCCCGTTCCGATCTGCGCGAAAAGTGGCCCCGGGCACGCTCCTGTCATGGCCCATCCGAGTCCAAACATGGTGCCGCCGATAATTTGCCCTTTGTTGAATTTTTTGTCCTGAAATTCAATGGTTTCCCCGTGAATGGTTTTTACCTGAAATTTCTTGATGAGCCAAACGCTCAAGGCCCCCAGCATGACCCCTGTGCCAATGATTCCGTACATGTGGAATGATTCCAGGCGGAACATCTCCTGAATGCGGAACCAGGAGATGATCTCGGCCTTTACGAAGGTGATGCCAAAGACCAGTCCCACGAGGGTATATTTGAAGTTGTGCCACCAGGGGTGCTGTAGCTGTGATTCGTTGATACAAATCGCATCCAGGGAACGAACCTCAAAATCAGTATCGGGCAAGGCTGTGGTTTCATTGAAAGCAACAGCCGGGAATATTTTTTGTGTGTCAGACATTTTTTTATTAATTTATTCAGAACCAAGGACTTAAGGCTAGCCACGCAGCCCCCATTATCGAATTGTCAAATTATCAAATTATCACATTACCATGATATAAGGCAAGATCAGGTTGGCCATCAAAAAACCGCCGAGCATAAAAAAGATGGTGGCGATAAGCGAGGGCAATTGCAGGTTTGAGAGGCCCATGATCGCGTGGCCACTGGTGCAGCCGCCCGCATATCGGGTGCCAAAGCCAACCAGAAAACCACCGACGACCAGCATGATGAACCCTCGAACGGTGAACAGGCTTTCCCAGGATATCAGTTGTGTCGGGATCATGTTGCTGTAATCCGTGATGCCGTAGGTTTGAAGGTCGGCGACCAGTGTTGGCGCTACTTTAACCGGATTGGGATCGGCCAGCAGGGTAGCAGCGATGATCGCGCCGCCCAGAATGCCGCCCACGAAAAAGAAATTCCACATCTCTTTTTTCCAGTCGTACTTGAAAAAATCGATGTTGGCTGGAAAACAAGCGGCGCAAACGTGCCGCAGGTTGGAGGAAATGCCAAAATGTTTGTTGCCGATAATCAGCAGTGTCGGCACGATGAGGCCGATAATGGTGCCCGCGGCCCACCAGGGCC
>CAYVPM010000518.1:0-3813 GCA_964453475.1 uncultured Saprospiraceae bacterium
ACATTCACAGACGCGCAAGGCAATATGGGCGGATGTTCTTTTGAAGTGACCATACTCAGTCCCTTGTCGGTGACCCTGGACACTGTTTTCAACGATATCAACATGCTGCACATTGGCTCCATTTTCATCAATGTTGCCGGAAGTTTGCCGCCCTACACCTATTCCTGGAAACTGAATGGGGTAGAGGTATCAACGGCGCAAAACCCAACGGGCCTTGCTGCCGGCACATACATTGTAGAAGTGACGGACGACAATGACTGTACGGTGACTGGTGCACCGATCACCGTGCAAAATACAACCTCCGGCACCCAGGACACTCCGATCGTCCTCGACGGCATCCGTGTGTTCCCCAACCCAACTTCAGGCAACCTGAACGTGCTGCTGCCGGATGAACTGGTGGGCAAAAATGTCTTCCTGCAAGTGTTCGATCAAACGGGCCGCAGGGTGCTGCTGCAGGATTCGGTGCAAGACAAACAAATTGCAATGGCCTTGACGGGCCTTTCAGATGGTTTGTACTCGCTGGTGATTCGCATTGAGAATCAACAGGTGGTGCGGAAAATTGTGGTGAGCCGATAAGTGAGCAATAAAAGCGCATTTGTAAGTCTGTCTCATTAGCCAGGGCAGTGCCGGATGGCAGGCAATTGATCCGAATAAAATATTGAGCAAGGTGCAAAGTTGTCAACTTTTCAAAAGTTGACAACTTTTTGCCCTGCCCAAAGTAAACGAATATTTGGGTTTCAAAAACCGACTTGCGCTAATTCATCATTCATCATTAAAAAACAGTGTTATCCGTCAGAGAAATCCAAGCCCCCGACATCGAGCTTATCACCGATTACTGGCTCAACGCTGAGGATTCCTTCCTCACTGGCATGGGCGTTGCCCTGGACAAAATGCCCAGCCGGGAACAATGGCAAGGGATGTTGACTTCCCAACTAACCCAGCCCTATTCCGAAAAACAATCCTACTGCACCATCTGGGAAATTGAAGGCCAGCCAGTCGGGCATTGCAATGTCAATAAAATCAAGTTTGGAGAAGAGGCGTACATGCACCTGCATTTGTGGCGGCAAGATGTCAGGCATAAAGGCATCGGTTCCCAGTTTGTAAGCTTGTCTTTACCTTATTTTTTTGAAAACCTGCAATTGAAAAAAGTGCTCTGCGAGCCGTACAAGCTAAACCCCGCGCCAAATAGAACGCTCAAAAAAGTAGGGTTTCAGTTGATGCACAGCATGGTCACAACCCCGGGCTGGCTCAATTTTGAGCAGGAAGTGAATGTTTGGGCGCTGGAACGCGAGCAGTTTATGCAAATATAGACCGGGCAAGCAGTCTGTCATTCAAAACAGAGTACCCTGAACAATTTCGGCTCCTTCCAGTATTTGAACGTTTCGTCGCCATACGACCACATGAACCAATTGTCTGTAATTGATTTCCAATAGACCAATTGTGGCATCCATACAGTGATGACAGCAATGACGACGATCAAAATGTTTACTGCGTTTCTTTTGACATATAGCAGCTTATTATCAGTCAGTTTGGCCCATCTGTACAAGGGGTACAGTAAAACGATTGCGCTGGTAGGCCTTATCAACACCATCAGCCCAGTGGAAAGGCCGAAAAGCAAAAAGCTGCTCCAGCTGTTTTTTCTGGTTGGTGCAATTATTTTCTCAGTCAGGTAGATTACCGCAGCAAAGATGAAGAAGCTGTAAATGTGCGACATGGAGGGCTGGAACATGGTGTAATTGTACATGTTGGTGCCCAGGAATAAGGATGCCAGCGATACCAGCGCGGCAGTGCTGCTGTAATACACCCGGATGTTATGCCACAATAAGTACATGCCCGCGAGAAGGTAGAATATAGCTGCAAACATCAAAAAGTAGCAATAAATAAGGCTGTGGCCATCGGAAGGGTACTCAAGCGGACTGCTCAGAAGGTGCGCGATAAAGAAGAACGGGGCTTCCAAAATGGCTACGCCGCTGGTGTATTTTGTGTAAATCTTATCTGTGCCAGGCCAGGCTTTGATGTAGTTGGTATCTCTGACAGCTTCCTTATTGAAACCGCCATATATGAATGTTGCGGGCAAATACACGTAATATCCTTCCATGTCTGCCCAGATGAGCTTTTCGGGATACTCGTTCGCTTTGAAGGAAAGTACCGTTAGTACAACTCCGACTACAAATGCAAGGGAAATTGGAAGCCACAGCTTGCGCATGAATGCTGGATTTAGGATGCATGAATTTGGCAAAAACAGGAAAGATGAGGCAGCAGTTGTAAATAAATTATCAATCCAAATGCGGCCTTAATTTCCGCTCCAGCTTTATGGTTGCCAGTACAATTGTCTTGTACCTTTGCCCAAAACCACCCACTATTTGCAACAGCCGCTCGATATCCTGAAACAATACTGGGGCTACCCGGCTTTCCGTCCAATGCAGGAAGATATTGTCCGTGCTGCGCTGGATGGAAAGGATGCGCTTGCCTTGCTCCCAACCGGCGGCGGGAAATCCATCTGTTTTCAGGTGCCTGCGCTTTGTCAGGAAGGGATAACCCTCGTTATCTCCCCCTTGATTGCGCTGATGAAAGATCAGGTGCAGAACCTGCAAAAGCGGGGCATCCCGGCAGCGGCCATATTTTCGGGTATGAGCCGTCGAACGGTGGATATTGTTTTCGAAAATGCCTGTAACGGCGCTTACAAACTCCTTTACCTGAGCCCGGAGCGCTTGCTGACAGAAATGGCTGTCGCCCGCATCAAGCGCATGAACGTCAATTTGATCGCGGTCGACGAGGCGCACTGCGTCAGTCAATGGGGCTACGACTTTAGGCCTTCCTATCTCCAAATAAAAGCTCTGCGCGAATTGCTCCCAAAAGTGCCGGTGCTGGCCCTTACAGCGACCGCCACGAAGGAGGTGCTGCTGGATATCCAGGACAAGTTAGCTTTCAGGGAGCCCAATGTTTTCCAACAAAGCTTTCGGCGCGACAACCTTTCGTACTCCGTGCTGTATGAGGATAAAAAACGTGAAAAGCTGATTGATATCCTGCGCAATGTCCCCGGGTCAGGCATCGTGTACGTGCGTACGCGCGGGGAAACCAAGGAGATAGCGCATTTTTTGTCCCAAAACCGCATCAGCGCCGACAACTACCACGCAGGCTTGAGCTCGGAAGAAAGAAGCGCCAAACAGGAGGCCTGGATCGCAGGGAAAACCCGCGTCATTGTTTGCACCAACGCTTTTGGCATGGGTATCGACAAGCCGGATGTGCGCATCGTAGTGCATTTGCAGATGCCGGAATCGCTGGAAGCTTATTTCCAGGAGGCAGGCCGCGGCGGTCGCGACGGGCTGAAATCTTACGCGACACTATTGTACGGCGTCGGCGATGCAGACGCGCTGCGATATTACCTCAAAGCCGGGTATCCGCCGCTGGAAACCGTACGCCGGGTGTATAAAGCCCTGGGCAGCCATTCGCAGTTGGCAGTGGGCGCGGGCATGGGCGAGAGCTTCGATTTTGATCTCAACCTTTTTTGCCACAATTTCAAATTGGAACTGGGACAGACCCATGCCTCCCTCCGCCTTTTGGAGTTGGAAGGGTGGATCGCACTGAGCGATGCCGCTTCTGCTGCCGCCAAGGTCCATGTGGTGGCCAGCCGGGAGACGTTGTACGATTATCAATTGCGCAATGCGCAAGCAGACACGGTGTTGAAAACGCTGCTGCGGGCCTACCCAGGCATTCAGCAGGATTTTGTGGATATCAGCGAAGGCTTGATTTCCAAATACGCCAAACGCAGCAAAGAGCAGGTAACTCAAGTTTTGCTGGCCGCGCAAAAGG
>CAYVPM010000519.1:0-3811 GCA_964453475.1 uncultured Saprospiraceae bacterium
GGGTGATGAGGTTCGCCCCACTTATTACTTTTTCCAGCCCAGCTTTGAATTCGGCAATGGTGTTCCCTATTGGGGTAACTGCTCCAATACCAGTAATGACTACACGTTTCATAATTTGTACGGTTCGTTGATACCTTGGGCAAAAGTAACATTAAGCATCATAGCACGGTAATACAGTTCAAGGCATTTTGTTGCAATAAGCAAAAGAGGTTCAAAGCTGCGCAGCTTTGAACCTCTCGAATTGCTTTACGATGCAGCAAAGCAACAGCAAGTATTACTGTTGAGTGTTACTCTCAAGATACTTAATGGCCTGACCAACAGTTTGGATGTCTTCGGCTTGTTCGTCTGGAATTGACACTTCGAATTCTTTTTCGAACTCCATGATCAATTCAACGGTGTCAAGCGAGTCGGCTCCCAAATCGTTGATGAAATTTGAATTATCATTGACTTCAGTCGGCTCAACACCAAGCTTGTCAATGATGATCTTTTTAACGCGTTCGGCTACAGTTGCCATGATTTTTCTAAACTTTAGGTGAAAAAAATTTGGTTTTTCGAGCCGCAAAGAAACGGCAGCGCCAGGTTTAAAAAAAATTTTTGTTGTGGAATTTTTAGAATGTTTTTATCCCAGGCCTATCCTATCTGCTTTTCAGGTGGAGTGTTTGCGCAAAAAACACTGTTTTTACTGCAAATTACCCTTGTAAATTTGGCATTCACTTGCAATTCTGTGCATTCATTCCGATTTTAACAAGGCTTGGCACAGTTGTTGGCATGCCTTACTTTTGCAGTCAATACTTATTGTGTTTTTTACACTTTTTAATTTTTTTCAATTATGACACTGACAGAAGCTGCGGCCTTACTTGAAAGGAACAAATCTCCTTTGCGTAAAGACGGCTCACAAAATACGAAAATTGTTGCCACTGTTGGCCCTGCCTGCAACACTTATGAAAAGTTGCTGGCTTTGGTCAAGGCTGGTGTGGATGTTTTCCGCCTGAACTTCAGCCACGGCACCCACGCCGACCACCTCAAGGTAATTCAGATGATCCAAAAGATCAACGAAGAACATAGGCTCCATATCGGAACCCTGGCCGACCTGCAGGGTCCAAAACTGCGGGTAGGAAAAATCAAAGACAATGCCTTGCCGCTGAAACAAGGCGATATCATCACGATTGTCAATGACAAAACTGCGGAGGGTACCAAAGACGCCATCTACATGTCTTATGACCAATTCGCAGAAGATTGCGAAAAAGGCGAGCGGATTTTGATGGACGATGGCAAGCTTATTTTTGAAGTTGCAGACACCAATAAAAAGGATACGGTCAAACTGAAATGTCTGCACGACGGGGTTTTAAGCAGCAACAAAGGCGTGAACCTGCCTGACACCAACGTCAAACTGCCTTCTATGACGGATAAAGACCGGGAGGACCTGAAATTTATCCTCACCCAGCCGTTCAGTTGGATCGCCCTGTCCTTCGTGCGCCGTGCTTCCGACATGGACGACCTGAAACAAGCCGTTCAAGAAGCTGGCCACGCTGCCAAAGTAATGGCCAAGATTGAGAAACCGGAAGCCGTGAAAAACCTGCGCGAAGTTATTCGTGCTTCCAATGCCATTATGGTAGCGCGCGGCGACCTCGGAGTGGAAATGCCCATCGAGCAATTGCCCACAACGCAAAAAGAGATTGTCCAGATGTGCATGCAATATGCGCGTCCGGTCATTGTGGCCACCCAAATGATGGACAGCATGATCACCAACCCCTCTCCTACCCGAGCGGAAGTGACCGATGTGGCCAATGCTGTCCTTGACGGTGCAGACGCCGTTATGTTGAGCGGTGAGACCTCAGTGGGTCTGTTCCCGGAGTTGGTGATTCAATATATGGCGAAGATTATCGGAGAGGCCGAAAAACATTATTGGCCTCAGATTGAAGGCAAGCGCCCGCGTGCGGTTGTGAAATCCTCCATGTTCTATTCGGATGTAATTTGTTTCAACGCTTGCCGGACGGCGGAGGAGATAGGCGCAAAAGGCATCATTGGCATCACCCGCTCAGGTTACAGTGCCTTTAAGCTGAGCAGTTTCAGGCCCAGGGCGAGCATATTCATGTTTAGCGACCACCTGAGCATGTTGAACACGATGAACCTGTTCTGGGGTGTACAGTGTTTTTTCTACGACCGTTTCACTACCACGGACGAAACCGTTCAGGATTGTACCGACATCCTGAAAGAGAGCGGGTTTGTCGCCACGGGCGACGTCGTCATCAATACCGGTGCCATGCCGTTGCAAAAGCGCTCCAGCACCAACATGTTGAAGGTAACAGAAGTGGAGTAACCCGCTATTTCGGCTTCTTCTTCACGGTGCAGCCAACGGCCCGCGTGAAATCAGGCGAAGGCAATTGCCCTGCAAGCATGGAATTGACCGCAGATTCTACCCAACGGTTCCTGGCCGCGCTGGGCGTTTCAGGATTGTCGTCGATGGCGCCGATGTAGCGTACCACAAGATTGGAATCGAGCAGAAAAACGTGCGGGGTGCGCGTGGCGCCAAACTTGGGCATCACGGTTTGCTCCTCGTCAAAAAGGTAGGCAAATGGATACTTTTTTGACTTTGCGCGTTTCTGCATCTCTTCGTAGCTATCTTCCGGCACAATGGCTGGGCTGTTCGGATTAATCGCCATCACGGGCACACCCTTCGGGGCGTACATTTTGTGCAGGTCGATGATCCGTTGCTCATAAATCTGTGCGTAGGGGCAGTGGTTGCAGGTGAAGACCACCAGCAGACCTTTGGCGCCTTTGTACTTGGAGAGCGTGACAAATTTGCCGTCAACATTTTTTAAGGAGAAATCTTCCGCTTTGTCGCCAACGATGTAGCTTGACTGCGCCGACCAGTTTTGGAAGCAAAATGTGACTAAAGCAAGGAGAATAATCGTGGGTAGATTAATACTCTTCATGACTAAAAAAATATTAAAGGTGTAACCGTCTTGGAATAGACTGCGTGTTTCAAATAACATGCCACATATTATTTTCCCCCGCAAGTGACGGGTCTCAATAATGTGTTAGCATCGACTAAAAATGGCTGGATAAAAGCGTCAAGTTCTTCCATGGAATTGAACTTCCCGAGTGAGAAATCTCGTTTTTCGCCCTTTAATATAACTGTTGCCGGAATGGCGCCATCCCAAGCTTCATATATCAGGGGCATCCAGGTATTGACATCCTGATCAGCCAATAAAACTACTTCGGACTTGATATTTTGTGCCCGCAGAAACGGGACGAATTTCTTTTCCAACTGACTTTTGAAGTCGAGGCTTACCAACAATACTTCAATATCGTGCCCTGGGTACTGGGCTTTGATCTCATCGAAACAGGGGAGCTCCTCCACACAAGGTTTGCACCAGGTCGCCCAGAAATTGATTACGACGATAGCATCGCCCGCCTGCCGGATCCGCGCCTCTAACTGTTGGATGTTGTCGTAGATGGAATATTCCTGCGCAAAGGAGATGCGCGGCGTGAAGACAGTTAAGGCCCAGAGAGACAATACAAGGCGAAACCGATGCGAATGTGAAGGCTTCATATTAACGGATATTAAAAAAAACAATGCAAGAAACGAAGAAAAGATCTACTGTCAAGAGCTTTAACATTTTTTTGTCCAAAAAAATAATCTAGCCTTGAACCACTCGTTCCATATCCGTAAAAAAAATCCCCTTTGAAGCGCATGCTCCAAAGGGGATCGAGGTTGGCAAATATTTTTCTTTTACTGGCCTATGCTTCTTCCAGCACGCCGTCTGGGTGTGTAATGGTGTGGTCGACGAGGATGCGGCCACAATGT
>CAYVPM010000520.1:0-3807 GCA_964453475.1 uncultured Saprospiraceae bacterium
GCCGATGTAGTCGGCCTGCTGGGGAGTGAGTTCTTCCAGTTCCACACCGATTTTGGCGAGGTGCAGGCGCGCTACTTTTTCATCGAGGTGCTTTGGCAGCATATAAACCTCGTTGTTGTAGTTTTTGCCGTTCTGCCACAGTTCGAGCTGTGCCAACACCTGGTTGGTAAAGGAGTTAGACATCACAAAGGAAGGGTGACCGGTAGCGCAGCCGAGGTTGACCAGGCGGCCTTCAGCCAGCACGATGATGTCTTTTCCGTCCAAATCATAAATATCTACCTGAGGCTTCACGGTCGATTTTTTGTGACCGTATTTACCGTTCAACCAGGCCATGTCAATTTCGTTGTCGAAGTGGCCGATGTTGCACACGATGGTCTTGTCGGTCATCATGCGGAAATGTTTTTCCAGAATAATGTCGCAGTTGCCCGTAGCGGTCACCACAATGTTGGCGCGCGGGATGGCATTTTCAAGGCGTTTCACTTCATAACCGTCCATCGCTGCTTGCAGTGCACAGATCGGATCAATTTCTGTCACGATTACGCGTGCGCCGGCGCCGCGCAGGGAAGCGGCCGAGCCTTTGCCCACGTCGCCGTAGCCGGCAACGACGGCTACTTTGCCCGCCATCATGATGTCGGTTGCACGGCGGATGGCATCCACCAGGCTTTCTTTGCAGCCGTATTTATTGTCGAATTTCGATTTGGTGACCGAGTCGTTGATGTTGATCGCGGGCATTGGCAGGGTGCCTTTTGCGACGCGCTCGTACAGGCGGTGTACGCCCGTGGTGGTTTCTTCCGAGATGCCGCGGATACCTGCCACGAGTTCGGGGTAGTGGTCGAGCACCATGTTGGTGAGGTCGCCGCCATCGTCGAGGATCATGTTGAGCGGCTTTTCATCCTTGAATGCAAAGATGGTTTGTTCGATACACCAGTCGAATTCCTCCGCGTTCATGCCTTTCCAGGCATATACCGGGATGCCGGCGGCGGCGATGGCGGCCGCGGCATGGTCCTGGGTGGAGAAAATGTTGCAAGACGACCAGGATACCTCAGCGCCCAGTTCGATCAGCGTTTCGATCAAAACGGCGGTTTGGATGGTCATGTGCAGGCAGCCGGCGATGCGGGCGCCTTTCAGTGGCTTGCTGGCGCCAAATTCTTCGCGCAAGGACATAAGGCCCGGCATTTCAGCTTCGGCGAGCTGAATTTCCTTGCGGCCCCATTCTGCAAGGCTGATATCTTTTACTTTGTATTTGGGGCGAGTTTCGGTTGCGACGGACATGCTATAGACAATAAATTAGGTGAAGAATTGAAAAAATGAAAGGGTTTGTCGGGTTAATATTTGGACGCAGGTGTGTTTGAGCATAACAAACAAAACATCATTCGGTTTAGTTTTGCTGAATTTGCCGCAAAGGTAAGGAATTTGTAGGAGCATGGCTTGGCTAATTTTCGGTATATGGGATGAGGTTTGGTTTTATCATGGAACAGTAAAAAAACATATATATGCATAGCTGAATGATAATGCCGCCGCCGGAGAACCCAGTGTCTCCGGCGGCGGCCTGTACATGTTTAGCTGAACAGATGTATCAGCTTGGCTTTGGATATTATTTTATTGCTTTATCATTTTTTCAAGGCCGAGAACCCTGCCCTCAGACATGAGTTGGAGGAAGTACAAGCCATTCGGGATGCTGCTTGCGTTTATGTAGTGCTGCTTAGTGCCTGCTTCAGCCTCTGTTTCCAACAACAACCTGCCGGCAAGGTCGGTAATCCGGAAAATCATGCCTGCCGTAGCGGGCTGTGGAAGTTCGACGGTAAAATAGCCGGGGCTGGGGTTGGGGAAGAGGCGGAACCTGGGTATGTCTTCGACTTGGCTGGTACTCACAACATCGTCTGAATTACAAAGCTCAAAATTGTCTATGCCAATCACTGAACGCTGATCCGGATCGTCGTTCTGAGCACAGATGACCAAATATTTCAGCGTGATGTCGGGGGACATTTGTACCGTTATTTCCTTTCGCTCCCAACCTCCACTCGGATCTAGTTCTTGTTTATGCAAGATTTGAAAAGTTGATCCAGGGAATGGGTATTCCTGTAGGCGTACCTCGATCCGGGTACCGGCAGGACTTTCATCGCCCAGGTAATTTTTGACGGAATAGGCAATGTACAAAATCGTGTCGGGGTTCAGGCTAATCTCCTGTGTAATACCCGCGAAGTTGTTTTCTCCTCCAATCAGAATCATATGCCCTTCATCATCTGCGCCGATACTATCCTCGACAAAAACCTGCCCATCGCCATAATTAGGGGCAATATCCCATTCGGGCATCCAGCCGTTTACGCCCATTATTCCCGCGATCACGGCCGTATCCCTGAAATCTCCATTTTTAACTATACTGGGCTTACATAACTTGTACCAATTTCCCGTAGGGTCGATACCGCAGCTGACATTTATTGTCTGGCATTTTTCGGCGATACACTCTATGCCATTCGGAAGTGTTCGTTTGACCAACATACAAACCTGGTATGAGCCAGGCCCTGGAAAAGTTATGGATTGTACGTTGTTTCCTGTAGAAGGGCCGAAAGGGCCGCCGCTGCTGAGTATCCAGCTGACGACATCGTTGGGGCACAGGGCAACTGGTTTCAAATTCCTCGAGCAGTTCGCGACGGAATATGGTCCGACAGTGATGAATCCCTGATTGACAGCTGCATAAAATCTGTTGTCGCAAATACAAGGGCAAGGCGCAACGGTAAATTTCATATCGCACCTGCATACTTTTGTTCCGCATATTCTTGTGAGCGTCAGCGTATAGGCGCCTCCGGAAGTTGGAAAATAAGACCCTGGAAAGCTGATGCTAAACGTGGGATAGCCCGGCCATCCTGTGGAAGTTCCGGTGTAGGGCCCCCCAGGCCCGTTGAGCACCCAACTGACCGTATTGTTCGCATCGGCACAGCCAGAAGTATTGCAAGCGAAGCTGCCGGTCAACGTAATGGCGTTCCCAGAACTGTTGCACGGCAACTGTACTGAAGCACCACAAGAGATTGCTCTGGGCGTACCGCCCTGTTGACTAATCACCCCCGTCGGAATTGGCCCGCAATCACAAACCCCTCCGTTTGGATCAGCTATCTTTTCAATACAAACATCGTCCACGGCGAGGTATGTGGATCCGGCAATACCACCCTTTCGGGTCATAAAAATCCGATCTATTGGCAGGCCGAGCGTGGCAGAATTAAATGTACCCGTAAATGTTCGCCAAGTAGAATTGCACATACTGTTTGGCACTATAATATCATCCAGAAATTCCACTGCAGGATTAATGTACGGGCAGGGTACGGCAGAAAGTGTAAAAAGGCCGCTATTGGTTGGATAAAAAGAAAATGGCCCATTTGTGACGGGAGGGGGGCAAATGCTCGGTGTTGAGTAGATGGCGCTTATTGGAACCCCCCAAATGTCCATTTTAGACGTTCCGAGCTCAAGGCATGGACAAGCTATTTGCATGGTAATTTTATACCAACCTGTATTGGGATTGATTGAACCATTGAGGTTATTCAAAATCCCTTGCCGGTGAATTTTACCAACTGAACCCAAAGCATAAGCATTGACGTATCCGGCATAGTTTCCGGAGGGAGGAGATGGCACCACGCCAAAGCAAGGCCAAGGCAGCGGCCCAAAGGGCGCCGGTACGCCGCTTGGGCCCCAGAAATCACCATTGCGATTGTCGCCTGGCCCAGGTGGCCAGATGCCCCCCCAGCCATTTGCCGTCCAAATGAAATCAATGCCGAGTGGTGTGGCGCCCTGACTGAAATCCCAATTATCCACAAG
>CAYVPM010000521.1:0-3803 GCA_964453475.1 uncultured Saprospiraceae bacterium
ACTAACGGTGTGCATCAGCGCTCCGTTCGGGCTTTGCCAGGCGCCACCGTTTATGCTTACTTCGTAACCCAAGGCCCCGGGCACGGCATCCCAGCCCCAGGTGATGCTGGTAGCAGCCAGGTTTGTGACGGTTAAATTGTCGGGCGCGGGGAAGGATGTAATGACATTGACCAGGACGGTATCACGGTGTTGACAACCAAAGGCATCCGTGGTGTTCACCGCGTAAGTGCTTGTTTGTGTGGGCGTTGCTGTTGGGTTTGGGCAGGAAGAGCAGGAAAGTGTACTGGCATTGGTCCAGGAATAGCTAGTGTTGTTGTTGACCTTGAAACCGATGCTCCACCATTTTACAGTACCAAATTGATTGGGCGCAAAACCGTCGGAAACCCGCAGCGACCAGTTGCCGTTTATGGCCGCCCCGTTCAGTGCCGACCAGTTTCCCTCCGGCGCAAAGGCGCCGTTGAAAGGCGCCGATTGTCCGACAATTGGTGTGGCGGCGACCGGCGAAAAGCAGGTGATTTTATAATTGTCGCCGGATCCGCCGTTGCCAGAGGAAAGTTCGAGCAATTGCCCGCTTGGCGCCCGCAAGAAAATATTGAGGTCGGCAACAAAGTCGGTTTCGATGTCCATGCAGACCGAGGTGATTTGTTGTGTCGGGATGGTCAGGAATAAATACCCAAGGCTGCTTACCGTTACGGGGGCCAGGTAAGGGTTGGCATGCGGGTGGTTGCCATTGCCCAGGCGATACTCAGGGTAGGACTCAAACCTGATTTCTTGCATGGGCGGCGCCAGCGCGGTAGCATCGAACTGAACGGCATTTCCGGCACATATAGTGGTGTCTTTCAGCAAAGGCATATCGGGGTCGCAGGAAAAGCAGTTCGGGTGTGTTGGGGGCAGCACGGCGATTGTCAGCAAGGTGTCCCAACTGCAGCCGAAAGCGTCATTTACCGTAAACGTATATCCGGCTGTGCCTGCATTTTGGGGCGAGGCAGCAATGGAATCTGCCGTTGAAAAGAAAATCGAAGGGTTGCTGTTCCAGTGCCAGGAGTCCAGGGAAGGGGTGAATGATTCTATGCTGGGATAAAGCTGATCGAGGAATTTCAGCGACCAGTTAAAAATGAAACCGTTGTCGATTGGCCACCAGTCGGTCACGGTAATGGTCCATTCGCCGTTCAGGGGACAGCCTACCAGGTTGGAGATCGGCTGAAAAGTGCTGTAATCGCCCGCCGGGATGGTGCCTACGCCGCCGGGAAGTGCATTGGCAAATTGGATCCAGGTGGGGTTTGGGGCATTGTTCACCCAGCAATATTCAAAGCCAAGCCCTGGAATGGGGTTTACATTGTCGTTGTCGTTGGGTTGGCCCAGGAAAACCTCGTCGCCAAAATTGCCCGGGTGGTCGTGCAGGATGATGCTTTGACCGTTCGGGCAGGTCAGGGTTATTTCCACATCCCGGATCCAGGAGTGTTCCATGGTGACGCAGAGGCTTTCCAAATCTGTCGGGCTGACCATAACTTGTCCGGGTGAAAACTCAGAAAAAAACACGCTGGTTTTGTACGGTATTCCCGTGCCATCAGGAAGTGCCAGGGAATCTGATCGGCTGCCTTCTGCCGCAAATGCAGCAGTATTTGGGGTGACAAGCAAGGTTTGGTTGCCAGCGCTGCCTGTCACATTTGCGCTGAGGTTTATGGTATCGCCCGCACATATTGTCTGGTTGAGCGCGCCGGCTAATTGAAAGTTTGGCCTTGGTGCTACCCGCACGCGCTGGTTGATGAGGTTGATGTTTCGACAGCCCTGTTGGTCGGTCAGGAAAAGCTGTACGTAATAGCCACCAGGATTGTCGAACCGGTGGGACGTATTCGGGCCGTATGCAATGCCGCCATCGCCGAAGTTCCATTCAAAGGTGGTGGTCAAATCTGATTGTGGGTAGGCAAAGTTATTCTGGGGATAAATGCCTTTGCCATCGAAAAACACACGCTCACCAGGGCAAATGTCTATCCAGCCTGTATCGACAGGCACTGCTGCCGGGTTTGTGGACACCAAATCGGCCAGAATGGTTTGGCAGGATGCCACGCAGGAAATTGCGGCAGCCCAGCCAGTGGCCACCCCGCTACCGTCCGAATCGAAAGAGATGGTGAGGCAGCCGGAAGGGTTGGTCGCAGTGGCTTGCACCAAAAAAGGCTGGCCGGGGTTGTAGTCGGTATGGCAGGCGAGCAATGGGGCTGTGAGGTTTTGGCCATCGTAGATGCAGAGCATGTCGCCAGGTACTAAGTCGGCCCCGGAGAAGCTCAGCCGGATATGGGTGCCATTGGAGCCATCAGAGCAGATGGTGGTGCTGAGGTTCGCATTATCGGGATAATTGCCCGATGGCCCGCCCGGATCGAAAAAGCTGCCGTTGCAATCGGTAACAGGCGAGCCGTTCATTGTATAGTTTTGGCTTGCCAGCGGCAAAGCCAAGGCTAAAAACAGCGTGAATGGGATTAACGGGAGGCGGATGCTCATCTAGAGGTAGTTTTGTCCTGCGGATTCAACAGCAAAAAAAAAGAAAATCTGGGAGACTTGGGGGCTTGTTTTTTGTCGACAGTAGAAAACGTTCGTTATCCCTTTCGAATTTTCCCAATCTGACCCTAAGATGCAACTTAAATTTGTTTCGCTTACCTAAGCAATGGATTCCAGTAAATACCTTGCCGTCACAAACCCCTTTGAAACACCCGTTATGAACAATTCAGCACTGGAAGAAATCGCTTCGCCCAAAGCGGGCATCAGATTGTTTATGAAGCGCGACGATTTGTTGCACCCCGAAATTCAGGGCAACAAGTGGCGCAAACTGCGGGCGCTTGTCCAAAAACTGGAACAGGAGAAAACGGGCGTGCTCAGCTTTGGCGGGCCATTTTCCAACCACCTCCACGCCCTGGCAAGCGCGGGCAAGTTGTATGGCTTCCCGACTATTGGCATCGTGCGCGGTTTGGCGGCAGATTTGAGCAATCCCACACTGGCTTTTGCGCAGCAATGCGGGATGCAGCTTTTCCCCGTAACGAAAGTGGCGTACGAAGTGTTGAAGACCGCAACAATGCCTGCTATTTTTGAACATATTGGCTATATACCGACGGCATCGTATCAAATGCTGGCAGAAGGCGGCGATACGGTTGAGGCGCTTGTCAGTTGTGCCGAAATTCCGGGTGAAATTATGGAGCAACTCCCCAAAGATGTAGCTGCGCCTTATTATTTTTGTGTGCCGGCAGGCACAGGTTGCACAGCAGCAGGGCTTGTTGCAGGGGCAAATGAGGGGCATGTCTTGATTTTTCCCGCCGCACCTTACGGCGTCGACCGGGAGCTGATCCAGGGAAAAATCAGGATGGCCGGATTTGAGCAGAAGGTTGGTTTTGATATCGTGGAAGGGGAGGGGAAGTTTGCCCGGGTAAGCGAGGAACTGCTGGATTTTGTGCAAGCGTTTTCTCAAAAAACGAATATCTTACTCGACCCTATTTACACGTCGAAAATGATGCAGCGTCTGTTTGGAATGCTGGAGCAGGGATATTTCCCGAAGGGGAGCTGTGTCGTTGCGCTGCATACGGGCGGGTTGCAGGGCTGGGGTAAGTCGAAAGGTAAACAATTTTGAATCGGATGACATACAAGGTTTATAAACCAAAGCCATTGTTGCAGCCTTTCATAGATGTGTATTGGTATATGGCTGGCCACATCGAAGGGGTGGAAACTATCACCATGCTTCCAGATGGGGGTGTGAACCTATTGGAAAATCTGGGAGAAGACATCCTGTCCACCGGTTTTGAAAAGCGGATCAAATACGG
>CAYVPM010000522.1:0-3793 GCA_964453475.1 uncultured Saprospiraceae bacterium
CGCAGGCAATGGCTGGGGCGCCTGGCTGCCGGCAATTGTCTTGCTGGATCCGGTATTTCTGGGGCAAAGTGTCATGGTCAGCCCTGATTTGGTGGTAGTAGCCAGCTTTTTGGGCGCATTGACAGGCATTGTTACCCAGCGGAAATATTGGATTTTGTTGGGTATCCTGGGCCTTTGCACTACCAGTATGCGGGGCATGATGACGGCGGCAGCTTTGTTGACTTGGGCTTCATTGTTGCCATTTTTTAAGGATTTTGATCTAAAAAAGGCCTGGAAAAGCGCCTTGCCTTTTTTGCCTGGTTTTGCTTTTGCTTTTGCGGCCTGGTTTCTTCACTGGCATTGGCTGGCAACGGGCTGGATAGGCTACCATCCCGGTTCGCCCTGGGCATCGGCATTCAACATCGTTAATTTCAAAGGCTTTGTAAAGAATATTGCTGTGCTTGGCTGGCGCTGGCTCGATTTCGGCAGGGTAGGGGAATTGCTTCTTTTCCTGGCTTTGGTCATCGGTGCAAGGTTTCGCTCAGGCGAAAAAGGCAGCCGATTGGGTAATGCGACTGATGCTTATGGCAGGTTATTGCTGTGTTTGCTGGTTTTCGCATTGCCATCAGCTTTGTTGTATCAGAATTTATCCGCGCATCGGTACTTGCTTCCGGCGTTTGTGGCAATGCATTTGCTGGTTTTTCAAGTGCTGGTTTTCACTTTTAAGGAAAATGGCATGACTGCTCCCCGGACTCATGGAAACAAGATCAAGATCGGGGTGATGCTGGCGCTGTTGCTCAGCCTCGCAAGCGGAAACTTATGGGTATATCCCAGGGGCATTTCTATGGGCTGGGACAGCACCCTGGCGCATTGGCCTTACCATAAGTTGCGGGCAGAGGCTTTGCAGTTTTTGGAAAGCAGCAATATTGACTTTTCGCTTGTGGGAACAGCATTTCCCAATATCAATACCGGGGAAGCTTTGATGTTGAATGGAGACCTGCGCCAGTTTTCGGCAAAGGATTTCTCTGTAAACAAGTATGTAATGGCCTCAAACATATTCAATGATTTTTCCGAGGCTGACTTTGAGGCGTTGTCTCGAAATTGGAAGCTGATATGGAGGGGAAAGAAAGGGGCGGTTTGGATGGAGGTTTATGCGCGGAGATAGGATAGGTGCTTGGCATTCTTAAAAAGTTTCTCACAACGACACGACGACACAACGACACAACATTGACAAGTTTTAGGTTTCGGTCAAGCCAACCAAGATATAGTCAACGCAAAGTGGTTATGAATGACGAAATGCTATAATCATTTTAAAATCAAGCATTTGTTTCACTCAAATCATTCAAAATCACTTTAATCACAGTATAATACGCCCCGTCGTGTCGTTGTGTCGTTGTGAGAAACTTTTTACAAACCCAAAAGGAATCCAATGGTGAAGTTCGCGTCCCAGTCAAACACAAACTGTTTGCAGCCGGTAGCAGTTGCGATTGAAGCGTAGATATTCAGTCCAGCTTCTTGCTTCGCGCCGTCCGCTTTGTAGTAGGCAGGTGCTTTCAGCACAGTGTAGCGCTCCTTGCCGTTGCGGGTTTGTTTGGCCAATTCGTAGGGCACGCCGCCAATGATGAAGCAAGTTTGGCGCAGGTTGGACGGTATTTGACTTGATTTGCTCTTTACCTCGCTGCTCACGGCTTCTGCAGACATTTGATTTTGGTAATATTTTGCTCCAGGCAGCTCGATGGCGCCATTAGGGTTCCAGGAGATTTTGGTGTTTCCGGATCCAATGTCGACAATAAAGGCACGGTTGGCATAAGAGGGGGGCAGGGCAGCTTTCAGGGCATAGCGGGCTTCCTGTTGTGGCGTCACTACGTTGACCACATAGCCCATGGCTTTGAGGGCAGCATTGATTTTTGGCATGATCTCTTCTTTTTGTGCGCCACTGCTCACCACAAAATGGATGTCGCGGGCGCCTACACCGAATCCAGCCATGTCGGCGATGTAACGGCGTAGTCCGCTTTTCACGTCTTCATCCGTAGCGAGGCCTTCTTTCACGAGGCTCACGCCAAATTCTGCTTTTTCGAGTTTCCAGTTTTTTTGTGCGTCGATGCGGACGATGAAAGAGTTGAAGCCTGTTGCGCCAAGCTCGACCACCCCTTTCAGCTTCCCGCCCACGGGAGCCGGCGCGGTGTAAGTAAAGGGCGAAGGGGTAAAAGAGGCGCCTGTTTTGCCCCAGGTGCTGCTGGTTGTGGCGCCAGCTCCGCTTTTTTCTGGCGCTGCAGTACTCGTTTGCTCCGTTTGCTGTGTTTGCTCCGTTTGCGCTGGGGCGCTGGAGTCGCTGGATTTGCCCAGGTTAGGAAAGAAATAGCGCACGCCAAAGAACACGCCGGCTACAATAGCCAGGGTGATCAGAATGCGCGAAAATCCGGTTAATTTTGCCATGGTCTCAGTACGTTTTGAATGGTTGATGTTTGAAATAATTGCCCAAAAGTCGTGACTTTTAGAGTTGTTCGCGATATTTTTCTGCAAAATAAGGTTGTTGATCGACGCAAAGCAAGGCTGCTGGATCAATGGTTTCATTTTTGCAATTTGGGCAAATTTAATCTGGGTAATAGCACCGTTTTATTGGTCAAGAATTCTCCCGCTCATTACTTCCACAGCACTGCCTTCTGCCAAAAATACGGAACTCGGCTCCCCAGCCAACACTTTGGAAAAAATGGGGCCGTATTCGTTCAAAGTGGAACCTTCCAGCTTAAAATTGCTTACGGCATAAACGTCCCAGCGCGGGTGTCTCACCTCATATTCTATTGTGTGTTTGCGCTGCTTGTGTTTGGCATATCCCCAATAATGTTCAGTGATAAATTCAGCTTCGCTCCCCGCAGCCATCGACTGAGCGACGGCGCTGTGTTCTGCATTCATTTTGCACCAATTGCCCCCAAAAAAGGGCTTCCAGGCATAGCTGGTCAGAATTTGCCCGCTGCCGTGATTCCAGCTATGCTGCATCAGCCTTGTTTCGTAGCGCTCGCCGAAAAAGGCATTAGCAACCCAGGCTATTGCCGGTTTTGGGACGATCTCTTTGATAAAAACCACGCCACGCCGCCACTGATTCCCCTCCTTCCGCCTGACATAAAAACGAAGGTTTATCTCCTCAAAATCTGTGTGCATCGGAAAGCGAACCCCCTTCACAGCCGTATTAAGGAACATAAAACCTACCAGGCTGACGTAACATTTCCCTTCCCAATAATCTAGCTCAGCGCCGGGCGGCACAAATACCTCCAGATAAGAAGGCGGCACTACATAATTGGCCATCAACAACTTGCGCCATTCCGCGCTTAAAAACACTTTGTCTGCTGGTTCCATATCTTACTGCGACCAGGAGTTGTCTTTTGGCAGTACATCCGGGATTGTTTTCCCGCCGAGCGTCACCCTTTTCAGTGTTTTTCCGACCGTGGTTTCAAATTGGGCGGTTTTCCGACCCTGGTCTTTCCATATCCCGGCAGTTTCATGCCTGGTTTCCTTGCTTCCATCGGTGTAATAGAAGGTAAGGTGGATTGGAACCGGAATGCTCCCTTTGTTGTCAACATATACCACCTGCTGATTGTTGCCGCTGGCATGGTCGAGCCTGGCAACGGAGTTGATGCCGAGGTCGGGGTAGCCAAACTCAAAGAACCAGGGCTTCCAGAACCAATTCAGGTTTTGTCCGGAGACATCGTTGAAAGTGTTGAAAAACTCATAAGGGCCTGGGTGTTTGCTTTTCCAGCGGTCCCGCGGCGGTCCTCGACTGCCCGGTCGGCACGGTGAAGACCAGGCTGTTCCACGC
>CAYVPM010000523.1:0-3786 GCA_964453475.1 uncultured Saprospiraceae bacterium
CTTTGGTATGTAACTGTATCGTACATCATATGCAATAGTACCATGTGGGCTGCCTCGTCCATTTTCTGGCGCGCAAATCCGGCCTCAATGGCCTTGACTTGAGCCAAGGCGTAGTTGCCTGTGTTAACTGCCGACTGATAGGCCGTTTTTGCGATCTGGTAGGTACTATTGTTACTATAAAATTGATTTTTCTGTAGGGCAACTTCATAAGGATACTTACATGGGGGAATGCAGTATTCCGGGGCGCAGGCATTGGGTAGGCCTTCTAATTTGTCAATGAGCGAAAACTGGAGCGGTTCTTCGTTTGTTGCCATTGGGTTGTAATAATATTCGTGAGGAAAACCGTTGATTTGGCCCTGTCCTTTGAAGTCGCTATCGTTCGGAATACCGGTATAGGAAAATCTGTTTCCCGCAGCGAAGAAAGAATTTGGATTGATCTGTGAAATCAATCCCTGTTTTTTTCTGATTATGCCATTGGGAAGCCCAGGTAAAGATGTATGAACAATAAAATCGTACTGTTCGAGATTAAAGTTCTTATTACATTCATATAGCAGCCCTGTCGGGATGGCATTGAAAGTGCCGCATTGGGCGGCAGCAACATTGCCATAAGTGATGCCGTCGTATGTATTCCTCCTGATAATGTTGTTGAATACACCCAGTCTGATGCTGTACGAGCCTGTCGTATTTGACACATTTCCCGGAACTTTCAGGAACTTGTTTTCCTGAAATGTTATCCCATTTGTGCCCATACTAAGTACCGCTCCAAATTGATCGGACGTGCAATCTGTGTTTGGCAAATTGCCAAGAAAGAAATTATTGCCGACCACCGTGGCTCCTGTAATTTCATTTTGGTAAATACCAAAAAAACAGTCTTCAAAATCAGACATTTCAACAATATAAGGTCTGTTTTGAGAAAGGGTTTGAGTATGAATACCATAGCCCAGTCCTTTGAAAAGCGACCTGTTGTAATTGGCACAAGGCAAAAAGATATCCAGGCATTGCCCATTTACGGTAAATCCGGAATTTTGTGCAAAAATACCAAATCCAAAGTCAGAGATGTCGTTACAATCCTGAAGTTCCAAGGCATTTTCAAAATGGCATCCTGAAAATCGGAATCCGTTAACAGTAGCAAGGTTGGCAAAAGCAAAGAAATTGTTTGTGTGTGGGTAATCGTTGTTTGTTTCAAAACTACATCCCGTAAAGGAACCCACATAGTTGAGTGGTTTATTCAACCAGCCGGGAGGGATTGAGTGTGGCCAGAAGTTTTGAAAAGGTGCCGCGTTTACACCAATAATATTGTTTTTAAAGGTGGTTCCAGTGCAATCGATTTGCCCCCCTGCCCCAGTATTAAAATCTGGTCCCCAGAGCTGTGCGCCAGTTTCCGCGTTTTCCACTACAGAACCTGAGAGGCCTATGAATTTGCCTTGTGCTAGTGCGCCACCTTGTGGAACTTGTGAAGCGCTTGAATTTCCCCAGACTTCGACACCTTTCCAGGTGAGATCGCAAAAGCTTGTTAGTGTCCCACTGAGTTTAAGCGTGGCATTGGGGTTGATTACTACCCTTGATCCTTCTGCAAACCGCAGCGTTGTCGTAGAAGGGATGATCAATGTAGCGCCTGATTCGATGTTTAGGGTTCCACTGATCCTATATTCTGAGGCTGACCAGGTGGTAGGGATGGGGCTCGCGGTAATACTTGGATTGGCCAGGGTATTAATCAAACAATTTTGAAGCAATGGGAGGTTGGCAATGATGTTCCTCATCAATTGGCCCTGACCATTAGAAAAATGATTCTGACAATCCACATGACTGTAAGCCATTATGTTGGTTTCGTCAGGGTTGAACGGATCGCCATTTTGGTCATTCCCCGAACCTCCCCATTGACAAGTGGCAGGGTTAACATCGAAATCCATATTAGGATCTGCGGGCGTGTCGCAAATAAAATCTCCATTTGGCGTAAACGAATCACCACCAGCGCAATTAGGATCATTAACTATATCCGAGAAATCAAAGGTGTGATAGAGTCCTAAACAATGCCCCATTTCATGCGAAATGACATGTGATCGAACAATTGAGGTATATGGCGGGAGCCAAAAATTGCCTGCAACATAGAATTCTTTAGAACAGAAATCGCTGGCCAAACCTCCGCCTTCATTTAGCGGAAATGGTCGGTCGGGAAAAAGGTAAATGTCTATGCCATCAGGATGGTTATTAACAGAAAATATTGCAGAAGTGCCGTTAATGTTAAAGTAACTATTATCATCAATATAATCGATCTCACAATCCGGTACAAAAAAGATGTTGTGTGGATTGAAAGCTTGGTCCAAGAAACCCAATGCCTCCTGAACTTCCGACGCGCTCTGACCGCCAGTCCCGGCGGAATTCCGGATTACGTGTATATAAGTTCTTATGTAAAATGGCCCTGGTTCATTCTGATCATTCCAATTAGGGTCGTATTCACAATGGTTTGTACTTGGGTTAGTTAAACAAATGGTTTGTTGTGCTTTTAATCGTTGGCAAAAAGCCAGAATAAAGATTGCGAAAAAAGCGAAATGGTAAGGCAAGTAGTTCGAAGTGTTTTTCATGTTAAAATTGTTTATGGTTAAATTATTATGGTGCGTAAAGCAATAGTTCTACGTACTCCCATGAACAATGTCCACCCATAGCATCGCCCAGGGATAAGGCTGACAGCAAATTAGAAGGAAAATAGGCCTCGTTCCAAGCGAGGCCTAATCAGGTAGTAGAGCATCCAATTGGGTGTTCCGCAAAAGCAGGAATGTTTGTATACTGTGATTTAAGTGGTTCTGAATGATTTGAGTGAACAAACACCTGATTTTAAAATGAATGCGACATTCCTGCATTCACAACCACTCTGCGTTAACTATAAAGATTGATACCTGGAATGGGGGAATTGGGCCGGAGTTAAGGAATGGACTCATTTGGAGGAAGCTATTTGGTAACTGGTGAAATGTAACGATTTACAAAAATAAGTTAATATCCCCAAATATTCAATTTTCTGATTGGCTGTTTTTGTCAAATGTTGTATTTTATTGATAATTTGGTATTTATGGAATAATGACTATCCGCATATTGTACCCCAACTCTCCCTTCCCGCGACTTTCTGCGTAAGTCGTTGATTTTTAATTGTTTATGTTTCTTGTGTTGGGGTTTGCTTTCCTATAATTATCCTTCCTGTTGGGATTTTCACTTTACTTCAAAAATCCAAGTTCGTAAACCATCGGCTTTAATTTTTCAGTCAATCTTTTGTAGGTATTCTCAAATGGTTTGAAACTGACAGGGGCGAAATCACCGCTCGCGTTTCTGGCTTGAATTGCCTTTCGGATTTGATACCACCCAACGTCTGGGCGGTTCAATTTAAACTCATCTCGTACAGAACGCACATCGGTTTGTTCAAAATAGGCTTGCCATAATTTTTTTCCCTCTTGTAGAACCGCATTGGCTTCTGCTGAAAAGATTTTGTCTGACATATACTGCACCATAAAATCGCTTTCAAACCTGTCTGGCGCGTTAACTTCTGCTTCTGTGAACGGTATGAAATGATTTACAAGACTCCATTGTTTGCCATTCCATTCTAAATCATTGGCACTTGCGGTTAGGTTACTTCCATTAAAGAGCATCCACACCAAACAATCATTTTTGAACTCTTCGCTTAGCGGTTGTGATGGTTGTAAAAATTGGTCTCTGTCATTTAGCCAAGTTGGTTTTATCAATCTTTGTAACTGGTAAATAACAATGCTCAGATTTTCGTAACTAAGAATGTACAGAAAT
>CAYVPM010000524.1:0-3785 GCA_964453475.1 uncultured Saprospiraceae bacterium
ATCTCTCATCTCTCATCTCTCATCTCTCATCTCTCATCTCTCATCTCTCATCTCTAAAAAAAGTTGTTTCTCCGCAATCGCTTCTTCTGGCTCTCCGGCATCCTCGTCGCCCTTTTCGCCCTGGCATACCCCTTCGGGTGGTTATTCCCTTTGGCGCAAACAGGGCTGGTGTTGCTGTTGGCAGTGGCTTTGGCGGATGTGCTACTGCTGTACCGGCGCAGACCAAAGTTGCTGTGCAAGCGTGAACTGAGCGCCGTTTTTTCTTTGAGTGATCCCAATCCTGTGGGTATGTACCTTGAAAACCAGGGCAGAATCCACCTAGACTTGAGCATTTCGGATGAATACCCGGTGCAGTTTCAAAAGCGCGACGGCGTGGTACAAGTGTCGCTGCCTGCAGGACAAAGCCGCTGGCTCGACAGCAAGCTGACGCCGCTTTCACGTGGTGTTTATTCCTTTGGCAACATCAATGTGTTTGCTGCCACCCGTCTTGGCCTGGTGGAGCGTCGGCTTGTTTTCAAGCAACCGCAAGATGTGTCGGTGTACCCCTCAATCATCCAAATGAAGCAGTTTGAGTTGCGTGCCATGCAGCATATCGCGCATGAGACAGGCATCAAAAAAATGCGGCGCATCGGGCATTCCTACGAATTTGAACAGATAAAAAACTACGTGCCGGGCGACGACTACCGCAGCATCAACTGGAAAGCCTCCAGTCGGCGCGGCACCCTGATGGTGAACCAATACGAGGACGAGCGCAGCCAGCAGGTGTACTGCATTGTAGATAAAAGCCGGGCCATGAAAATGCCCTTCGAAGGGCTCAGCTTGATGGATTACGCCATCAACACCACCCTGGCTATTAGTAATATCATCCTGAAAAAACAAGACAAAGCAGGGCTGCTTTCCTTTTCCGATGTCATTGGCGCTACCATCAAGGCCGAGCGCGACAGCGGCCAATTGTCGAGGATCATGGAAGCGCTCTACCGGGAAAAAGAACGCCCCGGCGAATCGAATTACGAATTGCTGTACGAAGGCGTACGGCGGCTCATTGGCGCCCGCTCGCTGCTGCTGCTCTTTACCAATTTTGAAAGCAGCTATGCTCTGGAACGCGCATTGCCTACCCTGCGCCGCCTCAACCGTCAGCACCTGCTGGTCGTCATTTTTTTTGAAAACACAGAGATCAGAAAGCTGGCTTCAGAAGAAGTGATCAATACTGCCGATATTTACAAGCAGACCGTGGCACGGCAATTCCTGCAGGAAAAGCGGGAAATGGTGCACAAACTGCGGCAATACGGGATACAAGGCGTGCTGACCAAACCGCAGGAATTGACTTTGAATACGATCAATAAGTATTTGGAGCTGAAGTCAAGAGGGCTGATTTGAGTGCGGAGTGCGGAGTGCGGAATAGGCACAGCATTGTTTTTTGCTTTTGGAATACTTCTTCGGCACCTTTGGTGCCATTTCAAATATTATTCAGCAAGCAAACACCATGTACCAAAAGTGCCAGCGACAAATGCCGAATTGTGTCCGAAATAACGAGCTTATTCCGCACTCCGCACTCCGCATTCCAAAATCATGCGTACTTTAGCTTTCACGATCTTCCTTTTTTTATTTACCCATTGCTTGCTTGGGCAGTGCGGAAGGGAATATCCCAGTGGGTATTACCATGTGTCTATGTTCGTAACGGCACAAGGAGATACGATGAACAAGCTAGACCGCGAGGGGTATTACGAAGGGCTTCATCTATACAGTGACAATAGTAAGGGTGTTTATTCGGACACAAGTCGTTACATTCTAGGCCGTTTCAAACATGGCTTGCCGGTGGGTAATTGGGTTGAACACCGTGCTGACGGGGGCTATTCCATCGGGCAGTATGATAGTGGCGGGGGCCTGATTTCCGATGATGGGAAAGGTGGCTGGGTTGTGAAGAAACAAGGGATTTATGAGAAAACCGGGGTTTGGAATTGCTATAACAAGGACAGCGTTCTGCTGATTTCCGAACGCTATGACAATCATAAATATAAAAAGGGCTGGTCGAGGCGCACCTACCGGGCAAACAATGCAGGCGTTTTCATTTTGATCCACTCCAGAATAGTTTTGCGGTACAATTCGATTTTTTCAACCGAACAAGAGCGCCATTACTTGAGCAATGGTGTGCTTGTTTCCTCGGATATTGAAAATTTTTGGAGAAATGTTTCATCGGAGTATTATGATAACGGCAAATTAGAGCGGCGGGTGAAGTGCAGAAAGTTTTTCGGCATTAAAATCAATCGATCTGTCACGAGATCGTATGACTCCGATGGGCGTTGCATAAAAAAAGAGAAAGGGCCATGTTGGATTAAGACAATAAATCCTCATTTTTAGTTGCAAATGGCCAGGTTTTTTTGGCAATCACTGGAAAAAATCGGCATTGAGCAGGAACATGATTATGTGTTTGAAAATTTGCGACGCGATTTGGACATTGCATATGGCAGCAAGACCAAGCAAAATTAATTGAACACACTATGAAAACATGTACTGTAGGCATCATGATTTATGGCGACAGCGATTCCGGCAGGGACGCGCGCACGGAAGAAAAATACAAAGACCTGGCTGCAGCGCTGTCAGCCAAGGGCTTTGAGGTCAAATCGATCCTGTACAACGACGGCATCGCAGATACGCGGGCAACAGCCTTACTGCCCTACCACGCCATTTTGGTGTGGGTGAACCCGATCGAACAGGGGAAAAACCGCAATCGCCTGGATGCCTTGCTGGTGGCGCTAGCGGACAAAGGCTGTTTCGTTTCCACCCATCCGGAAGTAATACTCAAAATTGGGACTAAGGACGTGTTGTACAAAACCAGGGATATGGGCTGGGGCGGCGACACCCAAATATATAACAGCTATGAGGATTTTGTTGAGCGGTTTCCCCAGTCTATTCGAGCCTCTGGCATCCGTGTGTTGAAACAATACCGGGGCAATGGCGGCAATGGGGTTTTCAAAATCGTACTCCATGAAAAAGGCAATGAGTTGACTGTTGTCCATGCCGTTTCGGGGGAGGCCCCCCAAACCTATTCCTGGTCCGATTTTTTTGCTGCATTCAGCCCCTATTTTTCCAACAAGGGTTTATTGATCGATCAGGAGTGGAATAAAAATATCCATAACGGGATGGTAAGGTGTTATTTGTCGGGGACAAAAGTTGCAGGCTTTGGCTATCAGGAAATCAATGCGCTGTACACCTTGAACAATCAGGATACCAATGAAATTTACCCGCCGAGCAAACGCTATTACTTCACGGAGCAATGCGGTTTGTTTCAGGACCTCAAATCAATTATGGAAAACGAGTGGGTGCCGGCATTGCAACAACGCATGGCCATTCCAGATCAAAAAATGCCGCTTATTTGGGACGCCGATTTTTTTATCAATGAAACCAACAGCGAAAGCGCCGCAGAAAAATATACCCTCTGCGAGATCAATGTAAGCTGTGTTTCCCCATTCCCGCCAAGCGCTATAAAGTTTATGGTGGAGACGCTTCTAAGGTACAGCAGCGAAGGGGTATTCCATTCCTGATACCCGAGAAGTGTGCGGAATGCGGAGTGCGGAATGCGGAATATGCTCATCTTTGCTTTTGACTTTTGGAATACGTCTTCGGCGCCTTGGCCGTCATTTGCACCAAAAGTGCCAGCGACCAATGACAGGCAAAGTCAAAAATGACGAGCTTATTCCGCACTCCGCACTCCGCATTCCTCAATGCGCATTCATAACATTATTTCGTCGATTTCTTCGCCCGGTCATTGCCGCGCCAGCTGGAGC
>CAYVPM010000525.1:0-3784 GCA_964453475.1 uncultured Saprospiraceae bacterium
GCCACGCCTGTTGGCGCCAGCACAGCCACCTTTTTGTGGGTGGTATTGCGAAAAAGTTGCAGCAGGGTGCTTTTGCCTGTGCCGGCTTTGCCCGTTACGAACAAACTCTTGTCCGTTTTTTCCAGCACATCGAGTGCGTATTTGAAATCGCCGTTGAGTTGAAGTGGAGGGTTGCCGAGCATAACAGCGCAAAGATGCTCAGAACTTGGATGGATAGGTTAGGAAGTTTGAAAGAAATGTGCAGCTGTTTCGCTGAAAAAATTGGGCCACCCCGAATGTTCGGAATGGCCCAATGTATAGTTCGGTTGAAAGGCTAAAATTATCGAATCAGCGTAATATCGCCTTTGTACTCGATTATTTCACCGTCTATAAATTCAACCTTTGCATAGTAGACGTAAACGCCCACCATTCCTTTATCTCCTTTAACCTGGCCATTCCAACCATGATCGGTATCGCCGGGAAGGACGTCCTGAACTTCGTACACCAGTTCTCCCCAACGGTCGAATATGAGCCATTTGTGCACTTTAGCCACATCTCTGCCCATATAAATCCTCACCCCGGCATTGTCGATGTCAATGCTGTTCGGGTTGAAAATATTCGGAATGAAGATATTGCGCGGCTTGTTCACAATGACCATCACGGCATCGCTGGCCTTACAGCCGTTGCTGTCGACAACCGTAATGGTGTGCCTGTAGGAATTGAGCGGCGTGTAGGTAAACTCATCGCAATAAGTGCCGGGAGCCGGCATGGAATCGCAGTTTGGCGAATAGTTCCAGGTAACGGACAGCAGCGGAGTCGTGTGAACGATCTCCACGCTCACCGTGGCATCATCTCCCAGTTCTATTTCTACATCCGGCCCAAGGCTTACGACAAGTTGACCAGGCTCTCCAATGGAAATGACAGTATCCAGTTCACAACCATTTGCATCCAATAGAGAGAGCGTGTAATCTCCCGCAGTCAGACCGGTGTATTGATTGGTCGTTGTGCCTGAATTGCTGGTCAAGGTAAAGTTGAACGGTGTGGTACCTCCGACAATACCATTTACCTGAATGGAGCCATCCGTGTCGCCAAAACAGATAATGTCGCGTACCGTAAGGTCAAATCCTGTAGGCACTGCCGGATCTATGGTGACGGGCACCTGGAGGCTGTCAGCACAACCATTAATGGTGTTCAATACGTACAATTGGTAGATGCCGGCTGCATCAACAACCGGATTCAAAGTAGTAGCGCCAGAAACAATATTGCCATTGTTGGTTGTCCATAAATAGTTGAAGTTAGGCCCTACGGAAGAACCGCCTCCGTTCAGACCAACGGTTGTCGTGCTGCAGTCCAACTGGTCTGTCGCCGCAGCCATCACTTCCGGTGGCGTGAAATTAGCCAATACCTGGACTGGAATCGCCTGGGTGCAACCAGCCGGTGTCGTCATGGTAAAGGTGTATGTACCAGGTTGGGTAACCAAAACCGAATTGGCATTCACGGTCCCGATTCCAGGGCCCGTCCAATTTACTGTGGTGCCGGGTGGGTTGCTTACTTGTCCGGAAACGTCAATTGTTCCACCGTTGATACAATTCAACGTGCCCCCTTCAGCGGTGCCATTCGGAACATCATCGTCAATGGCCATTGTCGTGGAACTGGTGGATGTACATCCGTTTGGCGCTGTCACTGTTACACTGTAAACACCGGCCTGGCTGACGGTAAAAGCTGCCAGTGTGGCATTCGACGCATTGATTCCAGGGCCTTCCCAATTGAACGTTGAGCCATTGGCAGAACTGCTTACACTCAGGTTGCCATTGGGATCAGCACAGGTAATAATATCCGTCGTAGTCGTAACCGTAGGTTGTGTATTGTTCAGGAACACCTCTACCTGGTCTGAGGCAAAGCATCCCGAAACAGGGTTCATTACTGTAACGGTATAGATACCTGCGACGGTAACGACCGGAGTAACATCTGTTGCGTTGCCAGCATTGATGCCTGGGCCTGCCCATGAATAGCTTAAACTGCCGCTTGGGGAAGTAGACCCGGAAGCGTCAATCGAAACACTCGTGATGGCACAAGTAAGGGTTTGGTCCATCCCCGCGCTTGGTGTCGGCAAGTTTTGGTCCAAAGTAACCTCCATATTATCCGTTTCTGTACATCCATTGGTAGAATTGGTTACCACAAGGGTGTAGGTGCCCGCCGACAATACAGTGGGATTGGCCTGGGATTGATTTGAAGGAGTGATGCCTGAGCCTGTCCACAGATAGGTAAATTCAGGGCCGACACTGGAGCCAGTTGAATTGATATTCACACCTGTGGTACTGTTGGCGCAGGTAATAACCAAATTGCTTCCCGCATTGGCGCTGGGCAAGGTTACATTTTCACCAACATTGGCGAAGTCAGTACTGGTACAGCCGTTGAGTGCGTTGGTAACCACCAGGTTGTAGATGCCGGTGGCATTTACTGTCGGCGTGGCGCTCGTTTGCTGACCAGGCAGGATTCCAGGGCCAGACCAAAGATACGAAATAGAAGGCCCGGCCTGTGACTGACTGCCGTCTAATTGTACGGTAGTGAGCGCACAAGTGAGCGTTCTGTCTGGGCCTGCTTCCACGGTTGGCGCCTGTTTGTTCATACCGACAAACACAATATCTGTGGCCGTGCAGAAGTTGACATTATTGGTCACAGTCAATATATAGGTACCGGAGTCGGCAACCATCGGATTTTGCACGTTAAAGTTCCCTGTTGTAATGTCATTTCCTTGCCAGACGTATCCAAAATTGGCGCCTGTGCTGCTGCCCGAGCCGTTAATCGCAATAGAAGGCGTGCCGCAAGTAAGCAGCAGGTCCGCACCGGCACTGGCTGTTGGTGCAGCTATATCCTGTGTGATATCTACGTTGTCGGTCGCGGTGCAACCGTTGGCAGTATTGGTCACCAGGATGGAGTAATTGCCTGGTTGTGTTACGCTCGGGCTTTTTTGTGTTTCGTTGGCAGGCGAAATACCCGGGCCCGCCCACAGATAGGTGATGTTGGCGCCTGAAGCCGACATGCTGCCATTCAATACCACCGTAGTGGTCATACAATCGAGCTTTTTGTCAACACCTGCTGAAGCAGCCGGCACAGCAATATCTTGATCTACGACAACTGTGTCCCTGCTGATACAACTATTGGTTGTATTTGTAATCGCTACGATGTACGTACCGGGAACAGTGACAGAAGGCGATGTTTGTGTTTGGTTGGCGGGTGTAATACCGGGGCCAGTCCACATCAAGGAGAAATTTGCGCCCATCGAAGAGCCACTGCCATTAAGTACCTCATCTAATTGCACACAAGTCAACAATCCATCGGTGCCAGCCGAAGCTGTGGGGTACACCGCGTCGGTTGAAATCACCATATTGTCCGATTGGGTACATCCATTGCTGTTGTCAGTCACAACGATGGTATAAGTGCCGGGTTGTGAAACAGTTGGTGTGGCAAGGGTTTCATTGGCGGGGGTGATGCCAGGGCCAGTCCACAAATAAGTGAAATCCGGGCCCGAGGAAGAGCTACCACCAACGCTTGTTGAAAGGTTGACGCAATCAATAACTTCGTCGGTTCCCGCATCAGCAGTTGGTGGCGCCAAATCGCTGGTCACCATTACCTGGTCTACCGAAGTACAAGTGTTGTCTGTATTGGTAACCGTAATGGAATACAAGCCGGGTTGGTTGTTTATAGGCGCCATTTCCAGATTTTGGTTGGCAGGTGTGATACCGGGGCCAGCCCACAAGTAGGTGTAAATGGAACCGCTGCTGGAAGCAGAGGCATCCAATGT
>CAYVPM010000526.1:0-3774 GCA_964453475.1 uncultured Saprospiraceae bacterium
TTTAGTCTCGAAGCCCACGACTGAAGTCGTGGGTTGAAAATCCTTAACTTAACGGTATTGGGCTTTGTGCATATTGATGTTTTAAATCAATTCAAAAGCGTAGCTGAAAATTCATTTTTTACCCGTTAACTTGGCGTGTTCCAAAGTATAATACGGCTGTGAAGGGTCGGCATAGTTGAGCCGCATGCGCCCGGTCAGGTAAATGTAGTCGTCGGTATGCAGGCCTTTTTCTGCATTGCTGAACAGCACCGTCATAATAGATGCAGGCCCGGCCTTTCCACAGAAAAAACAAGCCGAGTAGGGATTGGCCGACAAGGTGATCTGCTTGCCGCCGGGGTCGAGCGGAATGGCGAACCCTTCTACTGACACCATTTGCCCATCAAGTTTTTTCACAAGATCGGTAAATAGCGGGAACGGTGGCTCCTGGTTGGGTTTCCAACTGCCATCCAGCGGAATGGTGGAAAGATTGTACCAATGTGCTTTGATGGGTTGTCCGTTTTGAGCTTTCGCGGAAATAGCGCATGAAAAGCCCGTGACTATCAACAAGAAAGTGCGTAGTTTGCTGTGCATTTTTTGAATGAATGATGGTAATTATACTGTGATTAAAGTGATTTGTATGATTTGTAGTGAAACAAATGCTTGATTTTAAAACGATTGCAACTTTCCTGCATGCACAACTTCTCTAGGTTGACTTTAATTAATGCATTAGAATTAGGTCGATCATTCCGCCATAAGTAACGAATACCACGCTTCAATGCCGTTAAGTTAAGGATTTTCAACCCACGACTTCAGTCGTGGGCTTCGAGACTAAAGCGCAAAACTGAACCGATTTATCGGTTTTATACAGGAAACCGATAAATCGGTTCAGCGAATTAGAGCCTTGGATCAGGCCCACGACTGAAGTCGTGGGTTGAAATCATGACGCGCTCGCTTAACTTAACGGCATTGTACCATGCTTGACAATCCATTTTTTTCCCCAAACGTTCCATGAGGAAATGCCGCACACAATATTCCGCACTCCGAAATCCGCACTCCCTCAAGCATCTGCCAGTGCTGTCGACAAATCCATCCGGAATGCCTTTGCCGCCGGTATCAGGGCCGCAAACAACCCAACCAATAACGCAACGCCCAACAGCACCCATTCGGCCCCGATAAAGTCATAACGAAAAATCAGGTGAAAGTCTTGTGCAGCGGTGCTGTTGAGCAGCCATAAGCCCAATCGGCTCAACAATATCCCAGCGGCAAAGCCAGCCAAAGCCAGCAGCAAACCTTCTGACAGGAGCAAACCGAACAAACGCAGGCGGCTACAACCCAGCGAGCGCATCAGCGCCAATTCGTAACGCCGCTCCCGGAGGCGGTTGTACAGTGCAATGAAAACGCTGAACCCCGAAATAAACATGATGCCCAGTGCAAGCGCCTGTAAAGTGCTCACCCCGATGCCCATCAGCTTCATTAAGCGGTCAATTTCCAGGGCCGGTATGGTGGCTTGCAGGTTGGTGGTTGCGTTCAACATGCGCGGCAAGGTCATGGTTGCCATGGTGGAGCGGGCTTTTATAAGGGCTGCAGTGATTTCGCGGGGCTCCTCAGGTTCTGCAGTTTCTGTGTGCGCATGATCTGTGCCCGCGTGCGCATGATCTGCGTGATCGTGATCGTGCCCAGCTGCTTCAGGGGCGGGGTTGGTAGCGGGTGATGCACCCGTTTCATGGTGATCATTATGTTCATGCACGCTCCACACGCTGGCCAGGTTGGTGACCAGGAGGTTGTCGAGCACGCTGTTGCTTTCGTTCAGGATGCCCACCACCGTGTACCCGGCGTTCTCGTGCTTTTCCCCTTCTTCTGCTTCCCCGTGGGTGCCGAAAAATGTTTTGCCCAGCGACAAGCCCGTTTGTTTTGCCACAGCAGCGCCCAGTACCACCTCCAGTTCCTTTTCAAAAAAACGGCCTTCACTCAGACTGCCGTTGTACTTGCCAATATAGCTGGTATCGGTGCCGAGGATGCGGAACCGCTGGTAAGAATCACCATAAGCTAAAGGAATCACCTGGGATACCGAGCGCATCTTGCCTATCTTTTCTACTTCCTCCATCGGGATGTTGCCCGTTGGCGCATCCACGTGATATACTGCCGACAATACCAATTGCAGGGGGCTGCCCTTGGCCCCAACGACCAGGTCGATGCCGCGCAGGTCGTTCTCAAACTTCTGCTGCAATTGGTGTTGCAGCAACAACAGCAGGGAGATGATGCCCGTGCTCAAGCCCAGCAGCGCCACGCTGAGGGTGGTGCCGAGCGGCTTGTGGAAGAGGTTTTTGAGAATGATTTTGAAGAACATGGACGTTGTATAGGTAGGAGGCTGGTCAACACTGAAATGCAAAGGTATAAATTCAGATGCTTCCCTTATTTGAATGGTTGGTTAAAGCAACACTGTAGACACTCGCATACAGAGCCAGTTGATCATTGAAATGAACCCTACCGTGGAAAGCATCCCGCTGCGAGAGATTCAGGTTAAGGCGCATATTTATATTATGATTGTCTGCTTTTTGTGATTGACAATGCTTAATTCAACTGATTTTGAATTGATTACAAACATCTGTATTTACAAAATCTGGCGACGTGAGGCATACATTCATATCCAATTCCAAAACAATTTTTTCACTTCATTCCAGACGCTATCATATGTCCAATTTGGTCCATCCCAAGGTGCCTGATAGTTATAGGTTAAGCCTAAATTATAGTAAATGAGGAAAAGGCAGAAGGCAATAAAAGCAACTTTACTCCAATTATGAACAAATGCACGCTCAGCGATTACGGCAAACGGAATGGCTAATAATGCATAATATTCCACATAACAACGATGCCCAAAAGCGCCGCCAAACCACCAAGCCCACCAACTGGCAAATAAATAGGTGGCTAGGGCCAAAATGACGATTATTATCCGTTCCGAATGGCGATTAGAATGGCGTCCCATAAACAAGCTGAAAAGCGGTATAAATGCCATTGGGCTATATAAAAGCCAGCCATTCCAAGCATCAAAAAGTACACGAAACAGTTTAGGCTCTTTCCAATACTTGAAAGTCTCCTCGCCATAGGACCACATAACCCATTGACTGGTAACAGTTTTCCAGTATATTAATTGTGGCATCCAGATAACCAAAGCAAAGCCAACCATTAAAACAAGTTTAAAAGAATTCTTTCGCAGGTAATCCAACTTATTGACCATTTGCTTATTCCATCGATAAAGAGGGTAAAGCAACATAATTATGTTGGTAGGGCGAACCAATAGTATCAAGCCCACTGTGAAGCCAAATAATATAAAGGGCCAAAAACTATCGCTTTTTTCATGCTTTATTATTTTTTCCGTAAGGAAAATCAATGCAGAAAACAGAAAAAAACTATAAATATGCGACATAGCTGGTTGGAACAATGTGTAATAATACATGTTTGTCCCCAAAAAAAGTGATGCCAATACCAGCATAGCTGCGCTTTTACTATAATACACAATGATGCTTTGCCAAAGCAAATACATACCTGCTAGCATGTAAAAAATGGCCGAAATCATCAATAAATAACAATAAATAAGGCTATGGCCGTCAGAAGCGTATCCCAATGGTTTGCTCAGCACATGAGCTGCCAGGAAAAAAGGGGCTTCTAAAATTGCAACTCCACAGGTATATTTGGTATAAACCTTATCAGTCCCCGGCCAAGGTTTAAGGTAATTTGTATCTCTTACTGCCTCTTTTGTAAAATTACCATAAATTAACGTAGCAGGAAGATACATGT